>JAIPFG010000107.1 GCA_021736745.1 Pseudomonadales bacterium | reverse complement strand
CAGGTTTAGCCTTGGCCACCTCGTTGTCTTCATTTCTTAATGCGGGATTGTTATTTGCGGGGCTCCATCGGCAGGGGTGTTATCGCGTGCAACCAGGCTGGAAGCCATTGATCTTGCGTTTACTTTTTGCCAATGTTGTATTAGCGCTAGGAATCCTGTGGCTGGCGGAGAAAACTGATATTTGGTTGGCATGGGATTGGTGGTCGCGTGCTTGGCATTTGGCCATTTTGTGCCTGCTCGGTGTTTTGATTTATTTTGCAACGTTATTGCTTGTTGGTGTTCGATTACGACATTTTCGTCATTAATGATGAAACTGTCGCGAAATAGCCCTGATATTTCAATAAAATATTGAATTCATTCAATACCATCCATGTCCCCTCCCGGGGCAGTGAGATATAATCCAAAATTTATTTTTCAGTATTTTTTATGGAATTGATCCGCGGGTTACATAATCTGATCGCACAGCAACGCAAATATACTGATCGCAAATATGTGGTGACGACGGGTAATTTTGATGGCGTTCATTGTGGCCATCAAATGATATTGCGTCAGCTCAAAAAAAAAGCAGAGGAATTAGGCTTACCAACGAGGGTGCTTATTTTTGAACCACAACCCATGGAATTTTTTGCCGGTACTGGTGCACCCGCGCGATTAACGCCCTTTCATGAAAAAGTAGCCTTGATTTTAGGTAACGCAATTGACTCCGTTGTCTGCCTGCATTTTAATGAGGCACTACGCAATATGCCCGCCAATATGTTCATCGAGCAAATTCTAGTCAACAGTCTGGGTGTTCAAGCTTTAATCGTTGGGGATGATTTTCGCTTTGGTTATAAACAGAGTGGTGATTTCGAAATGCTCCGCAATGCGGGTGTTAAATTTGGATTTAGTGTTTCCAAAAATGACACGCTGGTCTGGGATAATCACCGTGTTAGCAGCACACGGGTTCGTGTTGCCTTGGAAGACGGTGATTTTTCTTTGGCGGAACAATTATTGGGGCGGCCCTATAGTATGTCTGGGCGGGTGATGTATGGTCGGCAAATCGGACGAACCATCGGAATTCCCACGGCTAATTTATCCTTAAAAGGTAAAAAGGCACCATTGCAGGGGGTTTACGCTGTAGAAATTGCAGGGCTGGAGCACCGGGGCGGCGTGAAGTTATTGCAAGGAGTAGCAAATGTTGGTCTGCGTCCGACGGTTGACGGTGAGCAACCTATGCTGGAAAGTCACATTTTTGATTTTGACCGAGCCATCTATGGGGAACGTATCCGCGTTATCTTCAGGCATAAAATCAGGAACGAGAGAAAGTTTGATAATGTGGATTTGCTCAGGCAACAGATTTTGTTGGATATCGATGCCGCTAAAAAACATTTTGGGTTGAGTTGATTGTCGTTAGACGAGCGAATTTTAAATGAGCGCCTGGACGGCCCAAGGAATCAATTAATGTATTCAAATAGTAAGTTTTATAAAAGATGACTGATTACAAACAAACTTTAAATTTGCCGAAAACAGCTTTCCCGATGAAAGCGAATCTGGCGCAAAGAGAGCCTGGAATACTCAAGCGTTGGCAGCAGGAAAAAATCTATCAGCAGATCCGGGAGGCTCGCGAAGGCTACCCAAAATATGTACTGCATGATGGCCCTCCCTATGCCAATGGCGATATCCATATTGGTCATGCCGTTAATAAGGTATTGAAGGATATTATTGTTAAGTCAAAAACACTGGGTGGTTATGACGCGCCTTATGTGCCGGGCTGGGACTGCCATGGTCTGCCAATTGAGCACAAGGTCGAAACCAAAATCGGTAAAGCGGGCGTTAAAGTTGATTATAAAACTTTTCGGCGTAAATGCCGCGAATATGCGGCTCGTCAAGTCGACGGACAGCGTAAAGACTTTATTCGCATGGGGGTTTTCGGTGATTGGGAGAATCCTTATCTCACCATGAATTATCAGTTTGAGGCAGATATTATCCGTGCTTTGGGTAAGGTGGTGGAGAACGGACACCTGCAAAGAGGCTTTAAGCCCGTCTATTGGAGTGTTGTCGGGGCCTCGGCTTTGGCCGAAGCGGAAGTCGAGTATCAGGATAAGGTTTCCTATTCGATTGATGTCAGCTTTCCGGTGGTTGATCAGGCAGCGTTTCTTGAAGCGATGGGGGGTGCGACCGGTGAGGGCGAGATCTCAGTGGTAATTTGGACGACGACCCCCTGGACCTTGCCCTCGAACCAGGCGGTTTCGCTTCATCCTGATTTGGACTACGTGTTGGTGGAATGCCAGCCTGCGGGCAGTACTTCCAGGCAGCGCTTGTTGTTGGCGAGTGCGCTGTACGAGTCGGCAATGCGACGTTATGGTATTGAGGCGTTTACAGTCGTTGGTCACTGCCGAGGGCGGGTGCTTGAGGGGTTGTTGTTATCGCATCCTTTTTATAGCCGCCAGGTGCCAATCATTATTGGGGAGCATGTCACCACTGAGGCTGGTACGGGCGCTGTGCATACTGCGCCAGACCATGGCATGGATGATTTTGTGGTCGGCCGAAAATACGGTATTGAAACGCTGAACCTAGTGGATGATAACGGTCTTTTCCGTGAGCGAACGGAGTTGTTCGCAGGTGAGCATGTTTATAAGGTTGACGAAAAAGTGGTGGCCGTGCTCGATGAGCGGGGAAGGCTGTTGGCGCAAGCTAAAATGACGCATAGCTTCCCCCATTGTTGGCGTACCAAAACACCGCTCATCTACAGAGCGACGCCGCAATGGTTTGTCAGTATGACGAAGAACCACCTAATGGCTGATGTCAAACAGGCCGTGAAGGGTGTGAAATGGGTGCCGGATTGGGGGCAAGCGAGAATTGAAGCTATGCTCGAGAGTAGCCCAGACTGGTGCATTTCGCGCCAGCGGACTTGGGGTGTGCCGATTGCGCTGTTTGTGCATAAAGAGACTAAGGACCTGCACCCAAATACACCACACCTTATTGAACAGGTCGCGCAGAGGGTTGAGGTGGAAGGAATTGATGCCTGGTTTGACTTGGATGTTGCCGAGCTGCTGGGTGATGAGGCTGAACAATACACTAAGGTTACTGATACCTTGGACGTATGGTTTGATTCCGGCGTAACGCACTTTGCGGTGCTAAATCGCAATAAAGCGCTACATTATCCCGCAGACCTTTATTTAGAGGGTTCCGATCAGCATCGAGGATGGTTTCAGTCCTCTTTAAAAACGGCTGTGGCGATCAATGGCAATGCGCCCTACAAAGCTGTTTTGACCCACGGCTTCACGGTGGATGCGGCAGGCAAAAAAATGTCCAAATCGCTTGGCAATGTGATTTCTCCCCAGAAAGTGGCGAACGATTTAGGGGCTGATATTTTGCGCCTGTGGGTGGCGGCCACGGATTTCAGCGGTGAAATGAGTGTGTCGGATGAAATTCTTAAGCGTACCGCTGATTCCTACCGACGTGTTCGCAATACCGCACGTTTCTTCCTGTCTGGATTGGATGATTTTGATCCGGCCACAAATCTGGTGCCGGTGGATGATATGCTGGCTTTGGATCGTTGGGCGTTAGACCGGGCAGCTCATCTTCAGGCGGAAATTATCGCCGCTTATGATAAATTTCAATTCCACCAGATTTATCAGAAATTGCACAATTTTTGCGTCACCGATATGGGTGGTTTTTACTTGGATATCATCAAAGATCGACTCTATACGGCAAAAGCAGATGGTCTGCCTCGCCGTTCGGCGCAAACGGTCTTGTATCATCTGTGCGAGGCATTCGTACGCTGGATAACGCCAATCATGAGCTTTACGGCGGATGAAATTTGGGGCTATATGCCTGGCGATAGAAAGGCGTCGGTGTTCCTTGCTCAGTGGTATGACGTGTTAGCTTCGTTGCAAAATACTGAATCACAGGGACGGAAAAGTTGGCAGCAGATGATGCAGGTAAAAACAGCGGTGAATAAAGAGCTGGAAGCGGCAAGGGTATCAGGCACTATTGGCTCTAGCCTGGATGCCGAGGTGATTCTCTACTGCTCAAGTGAATTACAGCAGACGCTGACCCAATTAGAGGATGAATTACGTTTTGTCTTAATTACTTCCAAGGCAAAAGCGGTATTGGATACACAGGAAGTCTCAGACGATAAGGTGAATCAAGCCAAGCAAACGGAGGTTACAGGGTTGCGTGTTAGGGTAGAGGCGTCAGTACATGAAAAATGCTGCCGCTGCTGGCACCGACGTGAAGATGTCGGTGCGCATAAAGAGCATCCTGGCCTTTGCGGGCGCTGTATTGAAAATGCTTTCGGACAAGGTGAATCGAGACGTTATGCCTAGTCTTTTATATCCTGATAGGCAGGTGTCAGAGTGAATCCGAAAGCAAAGCGTCACCCGAGCCAATTAATATGGCTAGGTCTAACGCTGCTGGTAGTTCTATTGGATCAAGTCTCAAAATATCTGGCAGATGAGCATCTTTCCTATGCCCAGGCCGTGGCGTTGCTGCCGATTTTTGATCTGACGTTGGTTTACAATCGGGGGGCGGCGTTCAGTTTTTTAGCCGATGCAGGTGGGTGGCAACGCTGGTTCTTTGCGATTCTGGCGGCCGGCGTTAGCCTCGTATTGGTTGTCTGGTTGCAGCGCTTGAAGTCGTCTGAAACCTTATTGGCGATTGCCTTGGCAATGATTTTGGGTGGGGCTTTGGGTAACCTGTACGATCGAGTAGCATTAGGGTACGTGATTGATTTTATTTCAGTGCATTATAAAGAATATTACTTCCCTGCCTTTAATTTTGCCGATTCTGCAATCAGTATTGGCGCCGTATTATTAATTATCGACTCGTTATTTCACCGTAAGACGAAAGGTGATATCTGTGGTTAAAAAAGATGAATGATAAGATAGGTCCAGAGATGCAGGTGACACTGCATTTTGCGATTGAGTTACTTGATGCCGGATTGATTGACTCCAATTTTGATAAGGCGCCGGCTACCTTCAAGGTGGGGGATGGTAATCTATTGCCGGGTTTTGAAAAGGCTTTATTTGGCTTGTCTGTCGGGGACAAAAAAGTCATTACGATCAAGTCGGAGCAGGGTTTTGGTATGCCCAATCCAAACAATGTGCAGTGGTTATCAAAGAGTAACTTTGATGACACGTTGGAGCTGCAACCTGGCTTGATGTTGTCTTTTGCCGATGCCAACCATTCCGAACTACCCGGCGTCATCAAATCGATAGAAGGTGATAACGTTGAGGTTGACTTTAACCATCCCTTGGCCGGACAAGATCTGTTATTTACTGTCCATATTATTGATGTGAAACCGGTATAATCTTGTGTTGAATTTATTGATGAGATTTGTATGCAATTAAAACTCGCCAATCCGCGCGGTTTTTGCGCTGGCGTGGATAGAGCCATAGAAATTGTTAATCGCGCACTGGATATTTTTGGCGCTCCAATATATGTTCGGCACGAGGTGGTGCATAACCGATTTGTGGTCGATGGTTTGCGAGATAAGGGTGCGATTTTTGTCGATGAACTGACGGAAGTTCCGGATGACGCACTCGTGATATTTAGCGCGCATGGTGTTTCCCAGGCGGTACAGCAAGAAGCGAAGGCAAGAGGTTTAAAGGTGTTTGACGCGACCTGCCCACTGGTTACTAAGGTGCATCTGGAGGTGACGAAATATAGTCGTGATGGACAGGAGTGTATTTTAATCGGGCATGCAGGACATCCCGAAGTTGAAGGTACCATGGGGCAGTATGATCACGCCTTTGGGGGTGAAATTTATCTGGTGGAGCGGGCTGAGGATGTTGCCTCATTAGTTGTAAAAAACCCTGAACGATTAGCCTATGTTACACAGACCACTTTGTCGGTGGATGATACCTCCAACATTATTGACAGGCTGCGGGAAGCCTTCCCTAAAATTCAGGGGCCACGCAAGGATGATATTTGTTACGCCACTCAAAATCGACAGGATGCTATAAAACAGCTGGCAGCTGATTGTGATCTTATTCTTGTGGTTGGGTCTGCAAACAGCTCTAATTCAAACCGTTTACGGGAGTTGGCGGAGCGCCAAGGGACGGAAGCTTATCTGGTGAATGGGGCTGATGATATTAAAGAAATCTGGGTTAAAGGGAAAAAGTGCATCGGTCTTACTGCTGGCGCGTCGGCACCGGAAATACTGGTGGATAGAGTCATACAGAAACTTCAATCATGGGGGGCGCAGTTGCCTCAGGAGTTATCCGGAAAACCGGAAAATATTCAGTTTTCTTTGCCCAAAGAATTACGCATTCTCGATAAATAATACAACTGTCATTGTTTTTTGTTTAATCCTTTAGCCTTTTGGGCAAAGGGGTTGCCTATTTTTTTCTTCTATTTAACCCCATAAAGGTTACTCATTTTGCTTCATCCCTCTCAATTAAAACTGCTTTTTTGCTTGCCTTAAATTTAATAATATGGTTTCATATGTAACTATATTATTAATGTAGTTATGCTAAACATTTAGGAGCAGGAATATAATGGCTAAGCAATTCGCATCGCACGGGGATATGGAAGATAAGAAAAAATCTTTCATTAAACTTTCTGAAAACGCCTATGCCTATACCGCTGAAGGTGATCCCAATACCGGCGTCGTCATCGGTGATGATTCGGTCATGGTAATTGATACGCAAGCGACACCGGTCATGGCGCAGGACGTGATTGCCAAAATACGGGAAGTTACCGATAAGCCGATTAAACATGTGGTCATGACGCATTATCACGCAGTACGCGTGTTAGGGGCATCAGCCTATAAGCCGCAAAATATTATTGCCAGCAAAGATACTTACGATATGCTGGTTGAGCGCGGGCAGCAGGACTTCGATTCTGAAGTTGGCCGTTTCCCCCGTTTATTCAAAGGGCTGGATACAGTGCCTGGCTTAACCTGGCCAAATATCGTATTTGAAAAAGAAATCACCTTCTGGCTCGGATCGCTGGAAGTGAAAATCATGCAAATCGGCCGTGGTCACACCAAAGGTGATACGATCGTTTGGCTGCCGAAGGATAAGGTATTATTCTCTGGCGATTTAGTTGAGTATGGTGCGACACCTTATACGGGAGATGCTTACCACAAAGACTGGCCAACAACGCTTGAGAATATGTTAGCGATGGGGCCTGAAAAACTGGTTCCCGGAAGAGGGGAGGCACTACAGACCGCTGAGGGCTGCAAAGAGGCGATCAACGGTACACGCCAATTTGTCAGTGATATGTTTAATGCAGTCAAAGCCGGACGTGCGGCAGGTAAAAATCTCACGGATGTCTATGTCGAAACCTATCGCCAAATGCAAAGAGACTATGGCCATCTGGTTATCTTTGAACACAGTATCCCTTTTGATATCGCTCGATGCTTTGACGAAGCCGGCGAATATTCTGATCCGAGAATCTGGACTGCTGAACGGGATAAAGAGTTATGGCATTCGCTACAGGATGCGGTGGCTGAATTAGAAAGATAATACGGATTGGTGAGGGGATTATTCGATGGGATTTGTGTCACCAAAAACCTATACCAATCCGGTTTATCTCTATCAGCACAGCCCCGATCAGGACTCAAGCGCACCTACACATCACCGAGTGATTATTGTCGGTGCCGGTCCAGCGGGTCTGTCTGCGGCACTGGAGCTGGCGTTACAGGGTATTCCTACGGTCGTATTAGACGATAATAATACGGTCAGTGTGGGTTCCAGGGCGATTTGTTTTTCTAAGCGCACCCTGGAAATCTGTGACCGTTACGGTTGTGCGGCACCGATGGTACAAAAGGGGATTACCTGGAAATTAGGCAAGGTGTTCAATGGCGATCGCCTGATCTATGAGTTTAATCTGTTGCCGGAAGAACACCATAAAATGCCAGCCTTCATTAACCTTCAACAGTACTATTTTGAAGAGTATATGGTGAATCGATGTCAGCAGTTTGACTGTATCGATCTACGCTGGCTGCATAAGGTTACCAAGGTCGTAACCGGCGACCATGGCACTCAGGTGGAAGTGGAAACGCAGGACGGTATTTATACAATGACCTGTGATTATCTGTTGGTGGCAGATGGCGCAAATAGTCCAATTCGTGCTCAGCTGGGCTTGGAAAGCAAAGGTCAGGTGTTTGAGGATCGCTTTCTCATTGCTGATGTTGTCATGGAAGCAAACCTACCGACGGAAAGACGATTCTGGTTTAATCCACCTTTTCATAGTGGCCAATCAACCCTGCTGCATCGTCAGGCGGACAACGTTTGGCGGATTGATTTTCAGCTGGGTTGGGATGCGGACCCGGAAGTGGAAAATACACCTGAAAAGATTTTGCCTCGGATTCAAGCCATGCTGGGCAAGGATGTCGAGTTTGAATTGGAGTGGAGTAGCGTCTACACCTTTCGTTGCCGCATGATGGATTCCTTTATCCATCATCGGGTATATTTTATTGGCGATGCGGCCCATCAGGTGTCTCCATTTGGTGCTCGTGGAGCCAATGGTGGTATCCAGGGTGTTGAAAATTTGTGCTGGAAATTGGCTAAAGTCCTGAAACAAGAAGCGCCAAGTAAGCTGCTGGAAACCTATGATATTGAGCGACAATATGGCGCCAAGGAAAATATCCTAAATTCGAGTCGCGCCACGGATTTTATGACGCCAAAAAATAAAATCAGCAAGACATTTAGAAATGAGACACTTAAATTGGCCGCGCGGTATCCTTTTGCCCGCAGCCTTGTCAATAGTGGCAGATTATCCCTACCCTGCATTTATGAAGATTCTCCTTTAAACACCAAGGATGTGGACGCCTTTGCTGATAAAATGCGTCCGGGTTCACCCGCTGCCGATGCCTCTATTGAATGTATCAGTGGAGAAGAATGGTTACTGGAGTGCCTAGGGAATCGCTTTATTTGTATGATCGCAGCCAATGTGGATGAAAATCAAAGCAACCCACTGCTGCAGGCTATCGCTACTCTCCGTGACAGTAGCCCGGATATTGCCTTGTTATTGGTGGATGCCCCTGAAGGTTTTAGCCAATATTTGAGAGAAGATGATAAAGCAATAAAGGATTCACTGGGTCTTATT
>JAIPFG010000106.1 GCA_021736745.1 Pseudomonadales bacterium | reverse complement strand
TACTGGTGGTCAGAAGATAAAGCTGGCGAGCTGAAAGTGAAATTTCCGGCACTTTGAAGAACCAGACTAAAATAGCTCCCAGGGAGGCTGTTAGCATTGCAGAAAAAAGAAAGTCATTAACTTCTGGGTCATGATAAATAAAAGCGAAGATGGCGGGGACTAGCATCATGGTAGCCATGATGAGGGTTAATATGCCACAGATGTAGAGAATTGGACTGAACAGTTTGCGCATGCTTAAAGCTCACTAATCATTATTTTTTATTCAATGGCCTCAACTGTTAAAACCCGGGCGATCTAATAAGCGGTAAACTGAGTCGGCAGTACAGGTGGCGATCGGTTGGCAAAAGATTGGCATAGCTACAACTCTGGATGTTCAGGATCAAATTAAAAAAAGGTCAATCCCACTTGGAATAAACGTTCAACCTCTCTGAAACGTTTCTTTTCACTGAGTAACATAATGATGTGGTCACCATCCTCAATGCACATTTCCTGATGGGCCATCAACGTTTTTCCCTCGCGGACAACGGCGCCAATAACTGCTTCATGAGGGAGCTTGATCGCGCCGATAGTTCGGCCAACTACCTTTGAATTATGGCGCTCGCCGTGTGCGACAGCTTCCAATGCCTCCATCGAGCCTTGCCGTAAAGGGTGGACGTTTACCATATCACCACGTCGAACATGTGCCAGGATAGAGCCCACCGTCGTTTGCTGTGGCGAAACAGCAATATCAATAATCCCGCCTTGAACTAAATCAACGTAGGCGGGATTATTGATTAACGTCATTACCTTTTTCGCCCCCAGCCGTTTAGCCAACAGAGACGCCATGATATTTGTTTCATCGTTATCGGTCAGAGCGCAAAAAAAGTCGATATCATCAATGCCCTCGTCACTTAACAATGCGCTATCCGAAGCGCTGCCGTGAATCATGAGAGTGTTATCCAGTATTTTGGCAAGAGTGTTACAACGATTGATATTGCGCTCGATAATTTTAACTTGATACTGACTTTGAATAGCTAAACCTAGGCGTGCGCCAATATTACCGCCGCCTGCTATCATCACTTTTCGGAAAGGGTGATCAGTACGAGACAATTGTTGAATAATGCTTTGGGTGTCCTCACTCGCGGTGACGATAAATACTTCATCGTCTTCGGCCAGTATGGGCTTTTGGTGAAAGAAAACAGGCTGTCCTTGACGAAAAATTCCAACAATTTGCGCCGAAATATTGGGTATCAGTTCCGCCAGATAAGAGGGGGCATGCCCGATCAGGCCAGAGTTATGGGCTATTCTGATTGAAAACATCTGGACAGCGCCATTCGCGAAGTTAAGAACCTGTAACGCGCCCTGGTGTTTAAGCAATAGATTCAGGTGGTCGGTAACTAATTGCTCCGGGCTAATCAAAACGTCGATAGGAATGGATTTGTTGCAGAAGAGTTGATCTTTATAGTCTAGATAATCGTGCTCCCTTACGCGGCCAATTTTAGTTGGGGTGTGGAACAAAGTGCTCGATAATTGACAGGCAATCATATTAATTTCATCGCTGTTGGTAACGGCAATTATCATATCCGCATCTTGTGCTCCGGCCTGTAACAGTGTGCTTGGGTGTGAAGCGTTTCCGAGGACGGTACGTATATCGAATCGATCAGCAAGGTCTGCCAGCCGTACAGGGTCTGTATCTACGATGTTAATATCGTTCGACTCGCTGGAGAGCATTCCCGCCAGAGAACTGCCAACTTGGCCCGCACCCAAAATGATGATTTTCATCGAACGCCTACCCCATTACGTTCATCGGAGAAGATTAAAAATAGGAGTGTAGAAATACAGGTAAATACCTGGGCAAAGATAGAGGTGTTCTTGAGAATGACAGAGTTTAACTTGTTATTTGCAACCCTGTATTGATTGGTAACTATGGTCATTTGATAAAGCCCCACATTGCACTGGAAAGATCATCCATCTAACGCCCATAAAAAAGCTATTCGCAAAAACCATGAATCCCGTAAATAAAGTGTAAATTTTTTGGAGGTAGTTGTGATGCTTTTGAAATTGAAAGTGGCATGAGCGGCCCACTTTCCCCCGTTCGCTAAGTGCTAGTTACCCAATTAAATGGCGTGCCGTTTTAATAGCCAATTTTACTTGGTTGGGAGCGGTTCCGCCCAAGTGATTTCTGGCATTGACCGAGCCCTCCAGGGTGAGTACGTCGAAAACGTCTTGCTCAATGATACTGGAAAATTGCTGTAACTCTTCGAGCGATAGCTCGGAAAGATCCTTGTTTTGAGAGATACCGTAGGCAACCGCTTTACCGACAATTTCGTGGGCGTCACGAAAGGGGACTCCCTTACGCACAGCATAATCGGCCAAATCCGTCGCGGTGGAGTAGCCGCGCATTGCAGCTTCGCGCATTTGTTCTTTGTTAGGTGTAATAGCGGGCACCATGTCAGCATAAGCCCGCAGGCAACCTTTCAGGGTATCAATGGTATCAAAGAGCGGCTCTTTGTCCTCCTGGTTGTCCTTATTGTAAGCCAGGGGCTGGGACTTCATTAGGGTCAATAGAGCAATCAGATGACCATTTACGCGGCCAGTTTTACCGCGTACGAGCTCTGGAACATCAGGGTTTTTTTTCTGCGGCATGATGGAAGAGCCAGTGCAGAAGCGGTCAGGCAAATTGATAAAATTAAATTGTGCTGATGTCCAGAGCACCAACTCCTCGGAAAAACGAGATAAATGCGTCATGATCAGGCTGCCGACTGCACAAAATTCGATACCAAAATCACGATCACTCACTGAGTCCAGGGAATTAGTGCTTGGGTTATCAAAACCAAGCAACTGGGCGGTATAGGCTCGATCGATGGGATAGGTGGTGCCAGCCAGTGCCGCCGCCCCCAAGGGCATCACGTTAAGGCGCTTTCGGCAATCCTGCAAGCGGCCATAGTCTCTTTCCAGCATTTCAAACCAGGCCATCAGGTGGTGCCCAAAGGTGACCGGCTGGGCTGTTTGCAGGTGGGTAAACCCTGGCATGATGGTTTCCGCTTCGTGCTCGGCGAGATCAAGTAACCCTAGCTGTAAACGGCGGATTTCCTTTGCGATCAGGTCTATTTCATCGCGTAGAAAGAGACGCATATCGGTTGCTACCTGGTCATTGCGCGATCGGCCAGTGTGTAGTTTTTTTCCCGTCGATCCTATTAATGCCGTTAAACGTGATTCCACGTTCATGTGCACATCTTCCAGGTCGATAGACCAGTTGAACTGGCCTGCTTCAATTTCCTGCTGCACCTGTTTTAGGCCCTGTTGGATCTGTAGGAATTCGTCTTTGGTGAGAACCCCCACTTTTTCCAGCATCTGGGCATGGGCCAGGGAGCCTTGGATGTCATGGCGATAAAGACGTTTGTCAAAGGTGACAGAAGCCGTAAATGCTTCAACAAAGGCGTCGGTGGCCTCGCTAAAACGACCACCCCAGGATTTATTCTTTGTATCTTCTTGCTGTTTAGACATGTCGGATTATTTAAAACTGAACTATATTTAATGGCTAGGATTGATTGAATTTTGCTGGCGGTAAAACGGACTTACCTGTAGAGAATGAGCCTGCTAATTCAAAATTAGCGCGAATTATATCACTGCCATGGAGAGTATGCTGGAAAATATCAAAGTGACCAAGAGCCGCGAACCCATCGATTGTGTTGGAGACACGAATACGTTCCTGCCTGATTTTTGTCAGGGTCGAACGGTTTTTGTGCTAGTGCTGGTGGCAGAGTTGTTTGTATTAACCATGGTTCTTGCATCTTCCGGTATTAAGGCCTTTTCATGGGATTACCTGGCGTTAGTCTCTCTTTTTGTACAGTGGGTGGCATTATTGAGTGCGATGCTGCTCTGCGTTTTGCGACACAGGCTAGGACGATTATCATTGCCACGCACAGTCACTATCGTTTATCTGCTTATTTTGTGCGTGACGGCGATCGCAACTATTGTTGCTGATTGGGTGATGGCGGGAGCTAATTTTTACGATCTGAATTTGCAGGTTGATGGATACGGACTCATGCGCAACCTAATGATCAGCGCCATTATGACCGGGATGGTATTGCGTTATCTTTATGTACAGGCCAACCTGCGTCGACAGGAGCGGGCGGAACTGCAGGCACGGGTTCAGGCACTGCAATCAAGAATTCGCCCTCATTTTTTGTTTAACAGTATGAATATTATTGCCAGTTTGATTGAAACTCACCCAGACACTGCTGAACGGGTGGTGGAGGATCTGTCAGAACTTTTCCGTGCCAGCTTGGCCGGAGCGGATAGCCCGGTGCGATTGTCGCGAGAGATTGAGTTATGTAAGCGTTATATTGGAATTGAGCAATTACGACTGGGTGAGCGTTTACAGGTTAATTGGCGGGTGGAATCTTATCCTCCATCAGCGACAATCCCCTTATTAACACTGCAGCCTTTGATTGAAAATGCGATTTATCATGGTATCCAACCTCAACCAGAAGGTGGCCAGATCGGTATTTTAATTCAACATTCTGCGGGACTGATACAAATTACGGTCAGTAATCCCTGTCGTCATGATGCCGATTCAGATAAAGAGGCGGGCAATCATATCGCATTGGACAATATTCGTGCGCGGATGCGGGCTGTTTACGGCGTTAAAGCACGTCTCACAACTCATTTGAGCAAAGATATCTTTGTAACACAGTTAAGCTACCCATTGGTCGGGGATTAGGAACGTGAGCAGCATTATTCTGGTAGATGATGAACCCTTGGCGCGAGATAGATTGCAGCGTATGTTGGCAGACCAGCCTGAGTACGAGGTGGTGGCGGAGGCCAATAGTGGTGATCAGGCAATAGGACTTGTACAACAATACCAGCCCGATATTTTATTGATGGATATTCGCATGCCGGGTATGGATGGTCTTGAAGCGGCGCAACACTTACGACAATTGAGTCGGCCGCCAGCCATTGTGTTTTGTACCGCCTACGATGAATATGCCATCAACGCCTTTGATGTTGAGGCGGTAGGTTATGTATTGAAGCCAGTGCGCAAGGCACAGTTGTTAAAGGCGCTCGCAAGGGCTCAGGGAATCAGTAATCTTCAGTTGAAAGCGTTGCGGCCGACTTCATCAGCACGCACTCATCTCTCCGCAAAAACACATACGGGTGTTGAGTTGATGCCAATTGAGGACATCAGCCATTTTATTGCTGAACAGAAGTACGTCACGGCTCATTATGAGGGGCGTGAAATTTTGTTGGATGAGCCACTAAAACAGTTGGAACAGGAATTCGGCAATCGCCTATTACGTATTCATCGGAATTGTCTGATTTCTCTTAGTCATGTTGAACGGCTGATTCATCCGAAGCATGGCCAAAGTCAAATACAACTAAAACAGGTTGGTCAGCCTTTGACGATTAGTCGACGGCATTTGGCGCAGGTGAAAAAAGTGCTGAAAAGCCTGTAAGTGCCGACTTTACATTCCTGTTCGAATAACCGACCATAGCATTCTTTTCCATTCAAAGAGCGTTCAATCAGCAAGCTATCATGACGAAAAAACCACTACGTATTGCCACGCGAGGCAGTGATCTGGCGCTTTGGCAAGCCAACTTTGTTAAAGAAAAACTCGAACAGGCTCACCCGGAATTGGCGGTGGAACTGGTTATTTTAAAAACGCAGGGCGACAAAATTTTGGACGTCCCGTTGGCTAAGGTCGGCGGCAAAGGATTGTTTGTCAAGGAATTGGAAACGGCTATGCTGGAAGGGCATGCGGATATCGCCGTTCATTCTATGAAAGATGTCCCGATGGAATTTCCTGAGGGTCTTGGGTTGGCGGTAATCTGCGAACGTGAGGATTCCTCAGATGCCTTTGTTTCGAATAAATATTCAAGCTTGAAGGAGTTGCCGACAAAGGCAGTGGTAGGTACTTCGAGTTTACGTCGCCAGTGCCATGTTAAGGCATTGCGACCTGATCTGGAAATTCAGTTTCTTAGGGGTAATGTAAATACGAGGTTACGTAAGTTAGATGAAGGCCAGTATGACGCTATCATTCTGGCGTCCGCTGGCCTCAAACGTCTGGGTATGGCCGAGCGCATTGCCCAATCGCTTTCTGTAGAAGACAGTTTGCCGGCGGTTGGGCAGGGAGCCGTGGGAATTGAATGCCGTGTTGACGACAAGGAAACTGTTGCTCTATTAGGTTGCCTGCATCATACCAATACTGCCTGGTGCGTTGGGGCTGAGCGGGCTATGAATAAAGCACTTAAGGGCGGTTGTCAGGTCCCCATTGCCGGACATGCGGTGTTGCAGCCGAATCGTCAGCTTTATCTGCGGGGAATAGTGGCGGATCCCTATAGCGACACAGTATTACGAGCGGAAGGGCGAGCTTCATTTACCTCGGCAGAGCAGTTGGGGGCGGCTGTTGGGAAGGACCTGCTGATGCAGGGAGCCGATAAAATTTTACTGAAAGTCTATGGTGAAAACGGGCCGGTGTAGGTCTTGGTCATGATGGCTGAAATGAAAGGTCGATCAATCCTGGTGACTAGGCCAAGACATCAGGCTCAGCAATTACTGAGCGAGCTGGGTCAATTAGGGGCGACTGCCTTGGAATTACCGGTGATAGAGATTCAATCGGTTGAACTCACCCCTGCCGATAAGCAGAAGATCATGGACCTGGATCGGTATGACGTACTCATCCTGGTTAGCGTTAATGCTGTCAACCTAGGGATACCACAAATAGACCAATACTGGCCACAAATACCTCCGCATATTCATTGGTATGCTGTTGGCCGAGCCACCGCAGATGCTTTGGCGACATTTGGTATTGTTGCGCAGATATCGGATAAGGGCGCTGATAGTGAAGCGTTGTTGGCATTACCGACACTCCAACAGTTAAGTGGGCAGCGGGTGTTGCTGCTGAAAGGAATGGGGGGTCGCGAACTGATGGCGCAGACGCTCCAAGCCCGCGGGGCAGTGGTTGAAAGTGTGAGTTTGTATCGCAGAGAAAAGATTGTCTACCACAAAGCACAAATCCTGCAACGACTTGGCGAACAGTTGCCGGATATTATTGTCGTGACGAGTGTGGCTATCCTGGAGAGTATGCATGCGCAGCTCTTGCCTTGCTACCGGAATTTATTCGGCGTAAATTTGGTGGTCGCAAGTAAGCGCATTGCTCAGGCGGCAAAAAAATTGGGATATCAGAACGTGGTGATAGCTAATGGGGCATCGGATCAGGCTGTCATCGATGCTTTAAATGTAATAGCATAATTCCTACCAATACCGACTTTGAATAAGCAAAAGTATTAGCAATAGATCAGGTGGCTCTCAGTGAGAACCAGAGACAATTAGATTCAAGAGAAATAACGGTTTAATCAATTATGGCGGAAGATAAAGACTCAAGGTTGAAGGGTGCTGCGACGACAACCAAAAGTACTGTAGAGGAGCAAAAGGTGAAAAGCCCCGAGTCCAAAGCGAAAGAACCGCCATTGTTGAATAATCTTGCTAGTTCATCTGCACCCCAAAAATCACGACGAGGTCCGGTCTGGTTGGCATTGCTCATTGCCTTAGGTGGTTTGTTTGCTGCCGGTTACAATTATTGGTCTTTACAGCAATATCAACAGATAAGTCAGGAAAAGGAGCGGTTCAGCGAGCCGTTTGATCTTGAAGATATTCGACGACAGATGGAAAACCGAACGGCAGAAGTTGAAACCCGTCTGGAACGCTATCAGGATCAGTCAAATAGTCAGACAGAAGCCGTTGATGAACTACGTGCTCAAGTCGTAGATGTACGTGGAAAAATAGGCGAAATATCCCATGTTAGTCGCAAGAGTTGGATGCTGGCGGAAGCCGAATATCTGCTTAGACTGGCAAACCAAAGGTTGATGATGGAACAGGAAGTCACCAGCGCTTTAGCCCTATTACAATCGGCAGATCAGATTCTGTTAGACGTGGATGACGTTAATCTATTCCGGGTGCGTGCGGAAATTGCCAAAGAAGTAATGGCGTTACGGGCAGTGGGGGAGCCGGATATAGAAGGTGCATTCCTCTCCTTGGCCGCATTGTCGGATCAGCTGTCGAGCTTGCCTTTACTCTCGCCCCGGTCGAAACTGGATACTGAGCTTGACCCGGCTCCGGAGACCGAGCCTTTTCAGGATGTGTTGGCACACTTGGAAAAGTTGGTGACAATTCGGCATCGAGAGCAGCCGGTAGCACCTTTATTACCCCCGGAACAGCATTATTATGTACAGCAAAATTTACGATTAATGCTGGAGCAAGCGCAGTTGGCTTTATTGCAGCGTAAACCCTTACTTTATACACAAAGCCTGGCCAAAGCCGAACAATGGGTTCAGGACTATTTTGAGTTTAACGCCTCAAATGGATCATTGTTAGAAAGCCTTGCAGACTTGAAACAGTTGAATATTGCACCGCAACTGCCTGACATATCTAAATCACTCGCCTTATTAAAAAGCTATCTATCGAATCCGGAATTACTTCCAACCGATAATTCGACAAATAATGCGGGAGTGGCGCCGTGAAAAAGTTATTAGTGCTAATCCTGCTGGTCTTGATCGCCAGTGTTTGGGTGGCGGGCAAAATGACTTTGGATTCAGGTTATCTTTTGATTGCCTACCAGAATACGACGATCGAAATGAGTCTTTGGGTTGGCCTGTCAATTTTATTCGTTTCCATGTTCATGCTTTATGTTTCGATTTGGCTCGTTGGCAAACTGTTCTCCAGCGGTGATGTGGCGCGACGCTGGAAGTACCGTTTTAGTCGCAAGCGCTCCTTGTCTAAAACCAATGCAGGTGTCATTGCCTACCTGGAGGGCAACTGGGCTGAAGCGCAGAAAAATTTTGATCAGGCCGTGACCAAGTCGGATATGCCGCTGCTTGCTTATTTAGCGGCGGCCAAAGCGGCAGCTAAGAATGAGGACTATCAGGCCTCTGATGCCTATCTGCGTCAGGCGAGCCGTGTAGTGCCCTCGAAGACGGTGGCAATAGAGCTGGCCAAACTGGAAATACAGATTCAACGTAAGCAATATGAGCAGGCCTTGGCGACCCTGTTGAAGTTGCGCAAAGA
>JAIPFG010000105.1 GCA_021736745.1 Pseudomonadales bacterium | reverse complement strand
CTAATGCGTCTTGCATTGACGTCTTCGTAAATAGATTCCAGTTCATGGCTTAGATCGCCAATAGCGGAAATACCAGCCATACGAGAACTGCCCTTAAGGGTATGCAAGCTCCGTTGCAGTTCATCGACAGCGGTGAAATTATCAGTATTTTCAATCCATCGCTGTTTCGCCTCAGCGGTCGCTTCCATAATCTCATCGGCTTCGCTCAGGAAAATTTCGATTAACTCATGGTCGACTTCTTCAGACTGAGGAAGCGCAATCTGCTGCAGTTCAACTTTATCTTCAATTTCACCCACAAAGCCTTCAGGACCATCCTCGGATATTTGCTCTTCTTGCTTCTCCGACTCGACATGAACGGGTAATTCAGCCATTGGCTCACTATCCGGAATCGTATCAGCTGTTTGCTCCTGCTCGGTTTGCAGATCGGTCAGCGCATTATCCAGGTCAGCTGTTAAATTTTCAGATAGAACCACCTGTTGTCCGGCTGCAAGTTGGTCGATTAACCCCATCAGCCCTTCATGCGCTATGGATAACGCGGAAAGCATCTCAGGTGATATCCGCAAGGCCATACCATTGAGCGTACGGTAGACATACTCCAATGTCGCCAACAGCGTTTCAACTTCGGGTTGCTCGCATTCCTGCGAGGCTTCATTAAGCTGAGATACCTGCTCTAGCATCTGCTCAAACAATGGTGATCCCAGTTCAGGTTGTTCCCGCCATTGTTCAAATTGTTCGGTAACACTGCAGATAGGGTCGATATGATCACGTAAAAATCTCAATGCCGGGGAAAGCACTTCCTCACTCTGAGCGCTAGAATCTTTCTCTTGCGTAATTCGTTGTGACTGGAGGGAGGCAATCCGCTGAATCAGGTCTTCAGTGCCGGTAATCTCGAGATTTTTTTCCTCCACCAGTTGTTGAACCCCAAGCTGAATTAGGTTCTTGGCTTCTTCCAAAAGCCCTATTACTTCTTGATCAGCTAGCACCTGATAACTACCGAGCTCCTTCGCCAGCGATTCTCCGGCAGCAGCTATATCACCAATCACATCCAAAGAGGCCATGTAAGCACTGCCCTTGATCGTGTGCAAGGCCCGCAGCAGCTCATCGGTAAAGCTGATAGCCGACATTCCAGATTGGCGATACGTTTCGATAAAACCTTCCAGAACCGCTATATGAGTATTTGCCTCCTGGCTGAAAATTTCGTTGAGTGTGGCATCCCCATCATCAACCTCTGTTTCAGCCTCAAGCAGAATTGCTTGACCTGGTATTTCCTCGAGTTCCAAATCAATTTCTTCATCATCTTCTGCCAGAGACAGAATATCGAGTTCCAGGCTCTCTTCCGGCACTGACTCAGCAATCTCACCAAGCTCCTCTTCACCCACTGACAGCAATTCATCAGTCTCAGTTGCAGGTTGCTCTTGCTGGCTGTTATCCAAAGATGCTTCATCTAAACTCTCTTGCTCAATTTCTTCGCCGGCGATTAACCTGTCGGCATGTTCCATCCAATCAGAAACATCCTTTTCCGGAGTGGTATTTTCAACAAAATGACGCAGTAAGACTGGGAGCTCATTGCAGACTTCGTCGATCAAAGAAACCATTGCCTGATTTATCTGAAGAGATCCCTCAATCACATGATTGAGAAGATTTTCAATAGACCAAGCCAATTCAGCAATAACTGAGGCTTTCACCATGCGGCCACTGCCTTTGAGGGTATGAAAAGCCCGACGCACTTCCGATAACGAATCTTGTCGCGAGTAATCCGCGACATACATTGGCCAATGCTCACTAATAGCGCCAATAACTTCCTCAGCCTCTTCCGCAAAGATTTCCAATATCTCTTCATCAATAGGCTCTTCATCCACCAATTCTGCATCTTGATCGGCAGTTAAATTTGACTCAGCACCCGACTCCTCTAGAGTTTCAGCCACTTGCGCCTCTGCTTCGACAGTGTCTTCCACTTCCAGAGATTTATCTTCATCGGCTGGCAATTCGAATCTGATTTCTTCGTCGTCACTATTGTGATCAGATACTGCTGCCACACCCCACTCAGTTAACAACCCGAGCGGTGACTCCAGTTCAATTAATTCATCACCTGTCTCGGTTTCAACTTTATCGGAACCATCCGCAGGAACCCCTGACTCATAGGCGTCCACTTCCTCAGGTCCTTCTGTCTCTTGAGTGTTCAGCATCGTTGATTCACTTTCGAGCACATTCGAAAGTTCAATTGCTTCATCTTTATCAATCGTTATCGCAAAAGTGTCGTCCTCTGCCTCCAGTTGGCTCTCACCCCAACCGTCTTCACTGCTAATGCCTTCACTTTGCTCAACCGGATAACCCATTGACGCAATACGAACTTTTGCCTGTTCTAAAATTTTCTCGTTAGCCGGTTTACTCTCCGCTAAGCCTTCCAAATAGTACTCGACAGTAGCAACGACCTCTGCCAACGTGTCCATGACGTCAGTTTGTGGTTCTTTAGCCAACGCTAAAATATCATCTTCAATGAACTGCGCAACCGAGTACACCACCTGTGCCGCGACGGATTGTGAAATCATCGATAATCCACCATAGGCACTGCGAAGAATTACCGGTACGTTCACCAGTTTTTCAAAATCAGTGCTGTCGATGACAAATTCCTGGATATCCTCTTTTGCCTGCTTCATGTTGGAGAGGCTTTCCAGAATTACTCTCTCCGCCGCATTACCCGCGTAAGCTGCAATGCCATCCTCTTGAGAAGCACTCGATCTTTCCACAATGCTCTGCAATTGCGATTCAACATACAGCAGCGCCTCTGCAATTTTGAGCAACTTTTCATTTGGGATTTCAATATTACCGGTTGAGTGCTCCGCTAAAATATCCAGTTGCTCCTGCACAACAGATTTCGGCTCTTCAAGATTTAGCATAACAAGGGTGCTGGCTATTTGACGCAAACTGGGTTTTAAACCGCCAAGGTCAATGTTTGCTTTTATTTCATTTCTGACATAAAGATCGATTGTATCTTTGATGCGTTGAAGTTCTTCCGTCAGAGCCAACACGGCAGAATTTAGTGTGTCTTTATCCGGCCCAACAAATAATCGGGCATGGGGATTATTTTGATTTTCTAGCTGGAAACGTTCCAGATGATAAGTCTTTTTAATTGCCTGAATTTGAGGACTGTCTAAGGAAGTTTTGGCTATATGGTAGAGCATACCCTTCAGCAGATTTTCCTTTGGTTGCTGATCAAGCCCGCTCTCACCGGAGTCGGCTAACCGCTTAATTTCCTTGTCGGTAGAACGGAGCAACTCAATGACTTCGCTATTAAGTGGTATCGTGCCTCCAATTAATCCTTCAATCATCGCACAGGAGATTTCCCACAATTGATTGATACGTGACCCTTTACAGTCCTGTTGTAACCTAGCGAGCACATTGGACACTCTCACCAGATTGACCTTAACCTCTTCATTACGGATCAAACCGATTAAGGCAAACTGAAAAATTTGCCGCATTTTTTTTATATTGGCGGCGCTTTGTTCCGCAAATCCAGCTTTCAATTCTGTGGAAGCCAAGGGGCGTTCGATGCCTAACTCCGGATTGAACATTGAATATTCAAGAATCAGGGGCTCTCCCAACACCTGGTGAATATCATTGATCGCTTTTAGTAGAAGTATCGGAGACTCTTCCACATCGGATTTAACTCGAGCCAGGTATGGCGGCAAGTGCACCAGCGATTGCGCTAAGGCAGCATAGGCCTCATCCAGATTTTCCAGGGATCCTTCCAGCATGCGACTTAATAGAGCCTCCATTTTAGAGGTCAGCAACACTGCGCCGGATAACCCCACCATCTGAAGCGACCCAGCGACCTGGTGCACTGCCTCAAGACAGTTCTTAAGCTGCGCCTGATTATCATCGCTACCTGACAGACAGGCCTCCAGGTTTTCCTGAGCCTGAAGCAGGGTCTGCTCGATATCGGATTGAACCCATTCGAGATTCATAACGTCATGGGACTCACCCATAGTGACTCCGTTCTTTTCAGCCGGGCCTTACTCGTGGGAGAAAGGCACAATTTACAAATTCTGGTATCGCTAACCAAGCTACCGGAGGTACCCTTGGCTGCACGGCAAAAATTGCCGACAATAATAATGAAAGGCGAGGCGCTAGGCCGCCGAAACATTTCGGCCCTCTTGGTCGCTCTCGTCATCCATTTCTATTTCTGCCAGCATCTCCTCGTCGATTGCAACACCTTGATCCGCCTCCTGTTCACCTAACTCACCCAACATAGGATCGATATGCAAATTTAGACCTTCCTCATCAGACAACTCAGTCATCGGCAACGACTGCTGCTCAGCCGACTCTTCCCTTACTCCCTGTGATTCAAAGGTATCTACTATTTCGTTTTGCTCAGACGTATCGCTTTTGGGTAGCTTAAAGCCGGCCACGGAATCCAGCATTTCTTTCGCCATATCCGCCATGTGCCCAATAGATGACGCTGTCGCCAAGGTACCCGATGATGTCTGCGAAGTAATTTCCTGAATAACGTTCATTGACTTTGAAATATGGTTTGCCGCAGTGGACTGTTGTTTTGCTGCAGCGGATATTTCCTGAATCAATTTCGCCAGGTCATTAGATACTTCTTCAATTTCTCCCAAGGCAACACCGGCATCCTGAGCCAATCGCGCCCCTTGTACCACTTCTGCTGTCGTTTGTTCCATTGAAATAACCGCATCATTGGTATCTGCCTGAATGGTTTTTACCAAGACTTCAATCTGTTTGGTAGCCGCACCAGATCGTTCTGCCAAGCGCTGAACTTCGTCCGCTACCACAGCAAATCCACGCCCGGCCTCACCCGCCATCGATGCCTGAATTGCCGCATTTAAAGAGAGTATATTGGTCTGGTCCGCAATGTCGTCAATTAACGAGATGATATCGCCAATTTCCTGGGAGCTCTCACCCAGACGCTTAATCTGTTTCGAGGTCTTTTGAATTTGTTCACGGATTTTATCCATACCATTAATGGTATTTTGTACGGCGGAGGCACCTTTGTTAGCAATCACAACCGAACGTTCTGCTACCTTTGAAGATTCATCCGCACTTCCTGAAACCTCATCCATTGAGCTGGCGATCTGATTAATGGCACCCGTCGCTCCGGTAATATCACGCGCTTGGTTCGCGGATGTTTCGGAGAGATGCTGAGCCGTCGCTCGTGTTTTTTGCGCCGCCGACGAAACCATTTTTGAGTTTTCATTAATCGAAACCACTAAGCTACGCAATTGGTCGATCGCATAGTTAATAGAATCAGCAATTGCGCCGGTAAAGTCCTCTGTTACCGTGGCACTAATCGTCAGATCACCATCCGCCAAATCAGCAATTTCATCCAGCAAGCGTAAAATTGCTGTTTGGTTGCGTTCATTCGTCTCAGACTGTTCGTTCAGTCGTTTATGTGTATCTCGATAAATGATGATGCCGAGCAAGCCAATGATGACCAAGGCCAAAATACCGCAAGCATATCCCATATAGGGTGCGATAGCCCGCTCATTAGGTAGCACCTGAAAACGCTCCGCTAAAGCTGAGGTTTTATTAAGCAGTTCCTTTGAGTTCGATGAAATAGTGTTCGCTGCTTCTCGCACCTGAAACAGTTCAGGTGACGACTCGATGATACGATCCACACTATCACGCACCACTTGGAATTGGCCCGTAATATTTTCAAATATTTTTAATACTTTTGGATTTTTAACGCGGTTCACATTTAAGGTCGGATCACCATTGAGCATGCCCTCATAGACACGGCTAAATTCTGTCGCGTCTAGTTCGAAGGCATCGGCCGCAAGCACCGCATTTTCACCACCCTTAAGAATGATATTCACATTTCGTGCGATACGCTCAGCCAACCATGATTGGCGCTGTGCTATGGCAATTTGATCAGCGGAAGTCTTCGTTTCTAACAGAATGGCTATCACATCATCATATTCGGTTTGCAGCCGCGGCACTGTTTCACTCAAAGCTTCTGCCACTTGATGCAGCGCCAGAACTGACTCTTTACTGTCCAGAATTTGTCTGGCATCAACCTGCACCTGCTCCCAAATCTCCTGTACCGCCCCCATGTCTCCTTTAACCTGTACCGGGCTGCTCGGCATACCTGCGCTGGGATCACCCTGTTTCAAATAACCCCAGCGACGCTCAAATTCTGCGGTGGCTTTGGCCAAGCCCGCAAAAGCCTCAGCCTTACCCGATGCCGCTTCATTAGCATTTTTTGCAATTTCCTGAGACAGGACCCGCAACTCCCCAGCATGGCGAATATATTGCTTATCAAAGCCGCCTTCGGTGCTGGTAATGACCAGAATTGTAATAAATCCAGCAATGGCAAAAACCAATAATACCATTAACCCGAGGATTAACCGGTTGCTCCCTGCCCCAGCATTCACACTTGATACTTTCATCCTAAACTCCCAAACGAAATTGGATATTTAACCCTTTCAAATCAACCTAAAGTGGCACCCTTGTTTAAACAGCGACCTGTAGAAATTCCGGTGCTTTTACTAATTTGGACAAACTAAATATAGTCCATTGCCGTTCATCCTGCTCAAAACTACCCGTCACGTAGGGTTTATAGCCTTCCCCTATCTGGGCAGGTGAAATCTTTGTATCAGCCGCTAAACTTTGTATACCGAGCACCTCTTCAACAATGACTCCGGTGTACAAGTCGTTTTGCTTTATGGTTAGGACACGACTCTTCTTCGATGAAATACTGGGCTTATTACCGAAAAAAAACCCCAGATCAATGACTGACAACAACCGACCTCGCACATTGGCAATCCCAGTAACCCAAGGCTTAACTCCGGGAAAGCGTGTGCAACTCGGCAGATATAACACTTCATCAACTTCAGACATTGGCACAATAAACTGATGTCCAGCCAATTGGAATCCGACACCCCGCCACTGCCCCTCCCGATCATCCTGTGCTGGCAAATTGACGGTTCTCTGCCTTCCCTGCTCTTCCAATTCTTTTAATAGCTGAAATGGCGTTAATTGATTTGCTTGCGTCATGTTCGTCTATTACTCCCGCATAAACACACTTTTCTAATCTTTTTTAGGCCACAATCACACTATTGATTGTGTTCAGCAGTAATGACTTTTCAATTGGCTTAACCAAATAACCTTTTGCCCCCTGTCGAGCACCCCAGACACGATCAGTTTCCTGATCCTTGGTTGTCACAATAATGACAGGTATATGGGCTGTATCATTACCCTTAGACAATTGTCTGGTCGCCTGAAAACCATTCAGACCGGGCATTACAATATCCATTAACACCACATCAGGCTGTTCTTTTCGTGCTATCGCCACACCATCGGCGCCATTGACAGCAGTTAACACCTCGTGTCCATTTTCCCGCAGAATAGAAGCAAAGGCGTGCGTTTCCGTGGGGGAATCATCAACAATAAGTACTCGAGTCATAGCGTTACCTTATAATTTATTTATCCATAGCCATTAAGCAAGCTTATGCATGCTGTTCCATCCTGGAGGGCATTGCGTGCTGACTGATCGCGCCTAATAATTCTTCTTTACTGAAGGGTTTCGTCAGATATTGGTCAGATCCGACTATCCTCCCTTTCGCTTTATCAAATAGGCCATCTTTACTGGATAACATAATAACCGGCGTGGATTTATAGTAGGCATTGTTCTTGATAAGCGCACAAGCCTGATAACCATCCAGACGTGGCATCATAATGTCCACAAAAATAATATCAGGTTTGCCATCCACTATTTTCGCCAGAGCGTCAAACCCATCTATCGCAGTGATCACGTCACAGCCGGCTTTCTTAAGTAAGGTTTCAGCCGTACGCCGAATCGTCTTACTATCATCCACCACCATGACTTTTAAGCCATCGAATTGTTCGTTCATTGATAAACCTCAAGCAGCTACTATTAATCCAGTTCCTCTTAAAGATAGCCAAAACTTGCCATCTGTCCAGATAATCCATAGGGCTAAATAAAATCATTTTTCCCAAACGGCCCTTGGCAATGACTTAAATCACTTCGATGAGCACAGCGACTCGGTCGTATTTTCTAATTTATGCACGATTAGCCGTTTGCAGGGTCTAGATATTGCGGCACAAAGACACTTTGGTAAAAAGGAGGCGGCGCAAAACTATGGCGACAATAGATTCATTCGATATTTCTGGACACTTTACCGAGTTAAACGAGTTTAAACTCATTGATTAATTCATTCACTGTGTATTAGTGGATACAATAACTTTTTAAGCGGACTTTCTTTAAGGGCGACAGATGGCAATTGAATTAGGCGTAGTAATGGACCCCATTGACTCCATTAACTATAAAAAAGACAGCACACTTGCGATGTTATTGGCGGCGCAACAACGTGGTTGGACGATCAATTATATGGAGCAGCATGATTTGTTCCTGGACGCTGGCGTAGCCATGGCGCGCATGCGCAAACTCAAGGTATTTGCAGACCCCGAATGCTGGTATGAACTTGAAGAAGTTCAGGACAAACCGCTGTCTGCACTGCAAGTAATACTAATGCGTAAAGACCCACCTTTCGACAACGAATTTTTATATACCACTCATCTGCTTGAGCGTGCAGAAAAAAATGGCGTCCTAGTAGTAAACCGACCACAAAGTTTGCGCGACTTCAATGAAAAGCTTTTCGCCACTCAATTCCCCCAATGCTGTCCTCCACTTTTGGTAAGCCGCGACATCAAGCGTCTAAAAAACTTTCAGACCATGCAAGGGGATGTGATTTTCAAACCGCTGGATGGCATGGGGGGAATGAGCATATTTCGGGTTCAACCAAATGACCCTAATATTAATG
Source organism: Pseudomonadales bacterium (assembly GCA_021736745.1). Taxonomy (GTDB): domain Bacteria; phylum Pseudomonadota; class Gammaproteobacteria; order Pseudomonadales; family IMCC2047; genus JAJFKB01. Next base: position 266 of record JAIPFG010000105.1, on the reverse strand, counting down.
TCATATTGGAAACACTGACCGAACATGGCAAACGACAAATCATGGCGCAAAAATTTATCCCGGAAATAGTCGATGGCGATAAACGTATTTTGATGATTGACGGCCAACCTGTTCCCTATGCTTTGGCCCGTATCCCCTTGGCAGGAGAAAAGCGAGGAAACCTGGCGGCTGGAGGCAAGGGGCAAGCGAGACCGCTGAGTGAGCGAGACCGCTGGATATGTGAACAAGTCGCACCTACACTTAAAGCAGCAGGATTAATTTTCGTT
>JAIPFG010000104.1 GCA_021736745.1 Pseudomonadales bacterium | reverse complement strand
CCCCATTAATAACCGAGTTTTTCAGTAGAGGGTTAAGCGGCGTCTAGCAGCCGCCTTGGAGGAACTCCCCCAATGGCCATATTGGGCCGTTCGTTATTGTATTGCCACAACCATTGAGTCGCCAATAGCTGAGCATGCGCAATACTCTCAAAATGATGCATATCCAGCCATTCATGTCGTACTGTGCGGTTAAACCGTTCAATATAGGCATTCTGTGTCGGTTTGCCCGGCTGGATATATAACAGGGTAATCCGATGCTTATTTGCCCAATCTACCAATGTGTGGCTCAGATACTCCGGTCCATTGTCGCAGCGCAGTGCCGCAGGCCTGCCTCGCCATTCAATAACCTGCTCCAAAGCCCGTATCACCCTCGCTGAGGGCAATGAGATATCCACTTCAATACCCAGGCCTTCGCGGTTGTAATCATCCATCACATTGAACGTACGGAAGGTTTTACCGTTGATAAGTTGGTCCGACATAAAGTCCATCGACCAGACCTGGTTCGGAGCTTTGGGCACATCCAACTCGCCAGGGTAGTCTCGCTTAATGCGCCGCTTTGGCTTAATTCGCAGGTTTAACTCCAGCTCCCGGTAAATCCGATACACTCGCTTGTGGTTCCAGCCATAGCCCTTCACATTCCTGAGATACAGAAAACACAGGCCAAAGCCCCAACGCTTATGGGTTGTTGTCAGTCTTAACAGCCAGTCGGCAATCTGCTGATTCTCGCTCGACAGCTTGGCTTCGTACCGATAGCAGGTCTCACTAATGCCCATGCAAATACAAGCAAAGCGAATGCTAACTTGCCGATCAACGACAATATTCTTCGCCATCTCCTTGCGTTGAGACGGCGTTAATACTTTCCCTCAAGCGCTTCCTGGCGAATCTCGGCTTTAAGCCGTTCCTCAGCATACATTTTCTTCAGCCGAGCATTCTCGGCACGTAGCTCTTTCATCTCCTTCACCAAAGATGCGTCCATGCCGCCGTATTTGGACCGCCACTGATAAATCAGGGCTGAGCTAACCCCATGTTCACGAGCCAACTCCGTCACTGGAATCCCAGCCTCATGTTGCTTCAGAATCGACAGAATCTGACTGTCTGAAAACTTCGACTTCTTCATAGATAACTCCTATTTGATACATCATAAAAGTCTCTACTTAAAAGCGCGATTATTTTTCGGGGGGATTACATAGGTACTGCCAAATAATCTCTTTAAAAATATATAAAAATAATTGGATACTTTTTTCTTATTCTGAAGACATATGCCATAAAAGCAAGGGACACCGGAGTCCTTTCCAGCTGATTAGTTATATCTTTTATTCATGTTAAACATTTAAACAAGTCATTATATTTATTTCTCTCCGTGCACTATAGTACACGCATAGTTTGAAACAACGTAGTAACAACAGGAGTCGCTTGCCATGATTATGTCCATTATGATCCCCGTAACTCTCGCACTTTTTGCCGCGCTAGCTTACGAAGATTGTTAAAAATCCCGAAATTCATACCCCCCCCTAAATTTAGCCCACCTTCGAGTGGGGTTTTTTTTGGTTTGGTTATTATCCTCTAAGGATTAGTCTCTAATATCTCCGAATTCGGAACCACATGACAGGATAATACTCTTCTCTGCTGAAAACAGCCTCTGACCAGGAAATATGCTAAGGGTATCACCCCACCGAAGACGAAAAGTAAACCACCCAGGATTCGTGCCCAAGTCAATAACTGGAAAGTTGCACCCTGAATATATTCTTCGGCGCGAGCATACCAAAATCCGTTTTCCATCACCGCGGCAAACTGATGGAAACCGACCGGAAACAAGTCAAGCGCCAGCATTAACACTAAACCGAGGTTAAGACTCCAAAAGATACGTTTGAACAAGACATCATCCCAAGCCTGCATTCTGATTAAATAACGGGAACAAAAGATCAAGGTAGCGACCGATAGATTTCCGTAAACCCCCATAAAGGCTGCATGCCCATGATTAACGGTCAGATAGGTGCCATGTTCATAATAATTAACAATTGGCAGATTTATCAAAAAGCCAAAGACACCTGCCCCAAGAAAGTTCCAAAAATTAACCCCTAACAGGAAAAGGAAAGCGGATGATTGCGCGAATCCCTTGCTACTGGCTCCGGTTCTGACAAGTGCCTCAGCGGGCAATTTACGAAACTGCCACGCCTCTAACGTCAGTAAAATCAGGGGAACTACCTGCAGCGTAGAAAAGATACTCCCCACGGCCAGTGTGGCTACCGGCTTTGCATTCCAATAAAAATTATGACTAAGTCCCAGCAGGCCCGAACCGAGGAATAATAGTGTAGCAATATAAATTACCCGCGCGGCCCCCTGATGACTCACAAAACCCATCAGGTACATAAAATAAGCAACCAGAATAGTGGCGAAAACTTCAAAAAAAGCTTCCACCCACATATGCACCACTGCCCAGCGCCAAAAATCGGCGATTGCAAAGTTAGTTTCCGGTTGAGCAATAAAACCTGAAATAAATAGAAGCGTGACCGCTATGACACAGTATAACAACCAGTTAGGTAGTGCCCAAGGACGCTCTCGGCGCCAAGTGATACGCAAATTCCGCCAAAGGATGGCCGCCCAAAGAATGAAGATCAGCATCAATAGGCCCTGCCAGATTTTACCCATTTCCACAAATTCCCAGCCTTGATTGCCTAACAAATGCCACCACTCGCCAAGCACACCCAATGGCCCAAGGACAACACCGACTAAATTCCCGGCGACCATGAATACCAATAACCAGAACAACAAATTCACTAACCGCACTTGACCCGATGGAATTTTTTTAGTCACTGTGGAAATAACAAAAATCGAACCACCAATCCAGCACGCGGAAACCCATAATAACGCCAACTGTAAATGCCACCCACGTGCCGCAGTTAGGGAAAAATAATCGGATACGTTCACTCCTAGAAGATAGTTAAGTCCAAGAAAATTATGCGCTGTCATGACACCGGCAAACACCTGCAACAGGAAAAGCAGCCCCGCAACAACAAAAAATTTATAGGTAGATTGCTGCAGCGCCGAAGGTTGAAAGTGCTCAACATCAGTGACCACAATGGGGGCCGAATCTTTGGTCTTGCCTTTCCATCCCACTAATTGGGCAAAACGACCGTGCAGGAAAAGCACCGCCCCTAACCCAATAAACAGTCCTAAAATTGCTACCAAGCTCCACAACAACACTTGTTTCGGTGGTACGTTCCCGGCGGCCTCGTCATAGGGCCAATTATTGGTATAACTATATTCGTGGCCCGGTCGTTTGGTGACACAAACCCAAGCACCCCAAAAGAAGAAATCACTCAGATCACTCAACTCATCATCGCTCAATCGAGTGACCGCTGGTAACATTTGAGCGACCTCTGTTTTAACCCAGTGGCGATAGTGATCTCGCAACCGATTGACCGCATAGACTTGGCTGCCGCTTAACACAACCTGACCTAATACCTTATCGAATTGGTTTTGCTTGAGCTCCTTCTGTACTCGCGCCATCACAGCGTCTTTAGCGTAAGGATTTTGCGGATCAGGCTCCGGCAAGTAAAAACTTGCCATCGCCAGGGACATTCTATGCAGAGCATCAGCCGTAAAATCCGGCCCTCTTCCGGCACCATCCCCGAACATGCTGCCGTAATCCATTAAAGCATTATTGAGGAAAACCAACTGTCCACGTACTATAGCTGCCTCGCTGACTTTAACTTCTCCCGAAGGGGTTACAAAATCAACACGAGGTGGCGCATCACTGTAGGTGTGACTGCCAACAAAAAGTAAACTCCCTAAACCCGTCAACATGACCAGAAATAACGGCAACCACCAGTTCTGCGGTTTCATCACCCAGCGATGCCACCAGTCAAGAGAGGGCCGAGCGCTATCACCTCGCGGCGGCGATGTCCGTGAATCCAACATGATTTTCCCCCAGGCAGAAGATATCTTCGATTTGATCGTTATAGCTCGTTCGTGCTATTTTCTGCGCGATCCTATCATTTTAAAAAAAGGCGCTCATTGATTCACATCAGCAACCTAAGATTGATAACATAGCCTCTCGATTTGAAATGCTTTATACCTAAGGCCCATTGTTTACCACTCGTTACTCATCCTAATATCGGAGCCCCTCGATGAAACTAGAAACACTTGCCATCCACGGTGGTTTTAAACAAGACCCCACCACAAATGCCGTCGCTGTCCCTATCTATCAAACAACCTCTTATGCCTTTGACGACACCCAACATGGTGCTGATCTCTTTAATCTGAAGGTGCAAGGGAATATTTACACACGCATCATGAATCCGACCTGGGCCGTACTGGAGGAAAGAGTGGCGCAAATGGAAGGGGGCATCGGTTCATTAGCCATGGCCTCTGGCATGGCAGCCATCACGGCCTCTATTCAAGCCATTGCCAGAACCGGCGATAACTTTGTCAGCGTCAGCCAACTTTATGGTGGCTCTTATAACCTGTTTGCCCATACGATGCCAGCCATGGGCATTGAAGCCAGAATGGCTTCTGGCGATGACCTGGCAGCTCTTGAATCAAAATTCGACGATAAAACCAAGGCACTGTTTTGTGAATCCATTGGTAATCCGGCGGGCAATATTGTCGACCTTAAGGCGCTGGCTGATCTTGCCCACAAATATAATGTGCCATTAATCGTCGATAACACTGTGGCGACACCAATACTCTGTCGTCCCTTTGAACATGGTGCCGATATCGTTGTGCATTCGCTCACCAAGTACATGGGCGGACACGGTACCAGTGTGGGTGGCATTATCGTCGACTCCGGCAAATTCCCCTGGAAAGATAACCCACGCTTTCCTCAGTTCAATGAGCCCGACCCTTCCTATCACGGGGTAGTGTATACAGAAGCTTTGGGCGAAGCCGCCTTCATCGGTCGCTGTCGGGTGGTGCCTTTGCGCAACATGGGCGCTGCCCTGTCCCCCTTCAATGCCTTTTTAATTTTACAGGGTATAGAAACACTGGCATTGCGTATGGAGCGACACACAGAGAATGCGCAAAAGGTGGCTGAATACCTGAGCAAACATCCGCAGATAAACTGGGTCAGTTATGCCGGCCTGGAAGACAGCAAGTACTATGAGTTGGCAAAAACTTACATGGACGGCAAGCCTTCCGCAATCCTCAGCTTTGGTATTCAAGGCGGATTTGAAGCCGGAGCTCGCTTTATCGATGCATTACAGGTCATCAAACGGCTGGTGAATATTGGTGACGCCAAATCACTGGCCTGCCACCCCGCCTCCACTACGCACAGACAACTCGGCGAAGAGGAATTAAAAACTGCGGGCGTGAGTCAGGATATGGTGCGTTTATCGATTGGTATCGAAAGTATTGAAGATATTATTGCAGATATTGAACAATCATTAGAAGCGGCCAAATAAAAATCAAGGTTGATCAATACTCATCTCAACAACCGGAACAGCGCCTTCCCTCCGGGGAGGCGCTGTATCATATCAATGGGCCAACTTCACTCGCAAAAACTTATCGCCATTGAACCTCGATAATTTCGATAGGCATTTCTCCCATATTTTTTAAATCATGCGTAATGGCTGACGGTTGCCATTGAAATTGACCCGCAACAACCTTTTCCCCTTCTTTAGACATATCGCCCACTCGGCCATTATCGGTATAAACCAGCATCATCGGATTATTATGGCGATGCTCTCCCGTACTTTCTCCGGCTTGTAACTTGATTCGATAAACACTTGCCTGTTCATTTTCAATGGCTAGCTCAAATGCATCCAAATCACCTTCCAAAGCTAATTTATTATGATTGGCATGGTCTTCATTTTGTGAACTTTTAATGGCCACACCGATGACTCGGAACGGGCTGTCACCTATATTCCCTACGCGATGAATATGCGGCAAGGGATGATTGTCAGCGCTAAACCTAAGGTCGCCTGTATTCACATTCACCTCTCTTCTCTCTCCCCCGAGAGGTTGCGCCCACACATGAGAGCCGCTAATAGTAATGTACACCAGATTCAATTGATGCTGATGATATTGACTCACATATCCGGGAGGCAAGGTTACATCCAGTACCTCAGTAAAATCATTTTCAAATACTCGCTTATGTTGCGGCTCTAGATATACCGGCACCCAATCCACCGATGATGGACTACTTTCAGCCAGCAACAATGGGCAACCCATGATGCCCAACATACACAATAAAGACTTCAATCCATACATTATTCGATTTGCCATACCCTATCTCCTCCTCATGGGTAATCAATACAATGACTTTCCCGTATCAAGAACAAATACTAGTCTCGAAGATAAAGGAACCAATAGATCATCGCCACAAACACACTGCCTCCGACAATATTACCCAGCGTTACCGGCAGCAGGTTGTCCAGTAGAAAGTTGGAAAGGGTAAGGCTGGCAATATCTATACCTGGTTTGATCTGCTCTGCGAGTTGTACCACTTGTGGTTCAAACTGCGCCAGTATTCCGGCGGGAATAAAGTACATGTTCGCCACTGAGTGTTCAAAACCCAGGGCGACAAATGCCGTAATGGGGAAAAGAACGGCCAGAATTTTATCCGTCACGCTACGTCCCGCAAAACATAACCAGATCGCCAGACACACCAGAATATTGCATAAGACCCCTCTACTGAAGGCCTCCAAGAAACTCAGGTTTACTTTGGACTCTGCAATAATTAATGCTTTAGCGCCAACCGCTCCGGCGCCAGTCAGCCAATGTCCGCTCAAGTAGATCAAAACGACCAGGCCGAGCGCACCGATAAAATTACCGACAAAAACGATTGACCAGTTTTTCATTAACTGAGCAAGCGTAATCTTTTTATCCATATAAGCCATTACCAGCAGATTGTTGCCGGTAAACAGCTCAGCTCCCGCCACCACGACCAGGATCAAACCCAGGCAGAAGGATAAACCACCGATTAGACGCATCAATCCCTGATTGACTGCAATCGAAACATCATAGGTAACCAAGGTAAAAAACGCTGCGCCCAGGGCAATAAAAGCGCCCGCTAGGAGCGCCAGCACAAATACCCGTAATGGGTCAGTCGTGCTTTTGCTGACGCAAATGGTTTCAACTCGAGCGGCAATTTCTTTGGGCGTATAAGCTTCAACGGCAAATTTATCCATGTTCGTAGACTCCCCTTGAGTAGGTTCGACCTTACACCATCATCATAACCGGGCTGCATTCTAGACGCACCTGTTTCGGTTCCATCTATTTCGGCTCAATCGGTGCCTGACTTTATTGCCTCCAGTGCTTCGCTTTGCTGCAACCACTCGTCTTCGAGCTGCTCCGTCTGCTCACGCAATTTACCTTGATGTTGCAGTAAGGTTCGCAATTCATCCTTACCGGAATCCTGGTACAGATTGGTATCATGTAATCGCGTTTCGATGGCGGCTAATTCTTTTTCATTATCGGCTATTTGCTGCTCAAGCTTCTTTATTACCTGAGTAAGGGGTTTTAGCTGTTCACGCTGCGCAGCCGCTGCGCGGCGAAGTTGGCTTTTATCAAGCTTTTTCTCAGCCGGAGGAGTAAGGCTTTCTTCCGCTGTTTGACGGGGAGCTGCTTCGTCCCGCTGCACCCGGACCAGCCAGTTTTGATAGTCCTCTAAATCACCCTCAAATTCACGGACCTTACCCTGGGCAACGAGTAAAAATTCATCCGCACTACTCCGTAACAGATGCCGGTCGTGTGAAACCAAAATCATAGCGCCGGAAAAGCTCTGCAAAGCAGCCGTGAGCGCCTGGCGCATTTCCAGATCCAAATGGTTAGTCGGTTCATCCATGATTAGCAGATTGGGTTTTTGCCAAACCACCAGGGCCAGCGCCAAACGTGCCTTCTCTCCACCGGAAAAATGTTCAATGGAACCCGTCGCCATATCACCGCGAAAATCAAATCCTCCCAAAAAATCCCGGATTGACTGCTCGCTGCTTTTGGGCGATAAGCGTTGAATATGCAATAATGGGCTCGCATTGATATCCAATGCTTCCAATTGATGCTGGGCAAAGTAGCCAATCTTCAGATTTTCGCCCAACACTTTTTCCCCGGTCAACATGGGTAATTCATCAACGAGTGTTTTTAATAACGTCGATTTGCCTGCACCGTTAGGCCCCAGCAACCCGATCCGGCTGCCCTCCATGATTATCAAGCTGACCTGCTTTAAAATCGCTTGTTCACCGTAGCCTAGGTCGGCTTTTTTAAGTGAAATCAAAGGATTCGACTTCTTGCTCGGTTCAAAAAAGCTGAAGTGGAAGGGAGAGTCGACGTGAGCCGCTTCAATCAGCTCCATGCGCGCCAAAGACTTTAACCGGCTTTGCGCCTGTTTTGCCTTGGTCGCTTTAGCACGGAAGCGATTGACGAAACGTTGAATTTCCTCAACCCGTGCTTGCTGCTTTTGGTATTGAGCTTGTTGTAATGCCAAGCGTTCAGCCCGTTGGCGCTCATAGTTCGAATAATTACCGGTATAGCAGTGGATAGCATGCCGTTCAAGATGAGCGATATGAGTCGTTACCGTATCCAAAAAATCCCGATCGTGCGAAATCAGTAACAGGGTCCCTTGATAGCGCAATAGCCATTGCTCCAACCAGAGAGTTGCGTCTAAATCTAGGTGGTTAGTTGGCTCATCGAGCAATAAGATATCCGAAGGACACATCAGTGCTTGCGCCAGATTGAGTCTTATCCGCCAACCACCGGAAAAGTCTTTCACCGGTCGTTGATAGTCTGCAACACCAAAACCCAACCCATGAAGCAGTTGTTGAGCACGACTAGGCGCACTATATCCGTCCAGGGACTCCAGTTTCGCATAGGCATGAGCCAAAGCGTTATTATCAGCGGCTTCCTCCGCCAGCTTTATTTCCTGTTCGGTTTCACGCAGGTCGGTATCACCATCCAGCACGTGATCCAGAGCGGTTTTTGTACTATGGCCCACTTCCTGTGCCATATGCGCAATGCGCCTATCTTTAGGAATATAAAGTTCACGCGCATCGGGTGGCAACTTACCCAACAGCATTAGAAATAGGCTGGACTTGCCACACCCATTCGCGCCAATGACACCTACGCGTTGTCCACTATGCACCAAGAGATTGGCCCGTTCCAGCAACGGCTTTCCACCGCGCAATAACTGTATAT
>JAIPFG010000103.1 GCA_021736745.1 Pseudomonadales bacterium | reverse complement strand
ACGTCAATTAGCCCAGCAATCTCTGCAATTACTTGATGAACACCCTTTCTTAGAAGAACTCTTGCCGACATCAACCCGTTTCCACATCCCTAAACTTGGTATTGCGCAGATTATACATTTTCTGCACCAACCTCCGGTGCAGGACATCTCCCCTAAGGATCAATCTTTACTGGAACAGCAGCGTCACCCTTTACAACAAAAACTAGCCCTTGAAGAGTTAGTCGCCCATCAATTAAGCCTGCTTCGTTCAAGACGTAAAATTCGTACCCAAATCGCTCCCTCTTTCCCCTTAAACAATAAATTTTCCAATCGATTCTTGGATGCATTACCCTTCCAATTAACTGCCTCCCAGCAACGCGTTATCAAAGATATTGCCTCTGATCTCGCTACATCAAAACCTATGTTGCGGCTGCTTCAAGGGGACGTTGGCTCCGGCAAAACACTGGTAGCGGCAATGGCTGCGCTACAGGCCGTTGCCGGAGGACACCAAGTCGCACTGATGGCGCCGACAGAAATACTCGCGGAACAGCATTTTAAGAATTTTCAACGGTGGATGATGCCTCTCTCCCTGACCATCGCCTGGCTTAGCGGAAAACAGCCCTTAAAACAACGCAGGGAACAGCAAGCACTTATCCTGGATGGAACAGCTGATATCATCATCGGTACACATGCACTGTTTCAAAAGGAGGTCACATTTGACCATTTGGGACTTGTCATCATTGACGAACAGCATCGTTTCGGTGTACACCAGCGATTGGCATTACGGGAAAAAGGTATAGCTTGCCAATCGGTTCCGCACCAACTCATTATGACCGCAACACCGATTCCCCGCACGTTGGCTATGTGCGCCTATGCGGATCTAGACTGTTCTATCATTGATGAACTACCGCCGGGCCGGTTACCTATTGAAACATTATTAATCAGTGATTCTCGACGTGCGGAAGTCATTAACCGGGTACGCAATATCTGCAGCCAGGGAAGACAGGTATATTGGGTCTGCACGCTGATTGAAGAGTCGGAAGCACTCCAATGCCAGGCAGCCCAGGCAACGGCAGAATTACTGAGTGTATCATTGCCGGAGTTACGTATCGGGTTGATCCATGGCCGTTTAAAACCCGATGAAAAAACCACAGTGATGGATCTATTTTCCGCTGGCGAGATACAGGTTCTCGTAGCAACTACTGTAATTGAAGTTGGCGTAGACGTGCCTAACGCCAGCCTAATGATTATTGAAAATCCCGAGCGCTTGGGACTGGCTCAATTGCATCAATTGCGTGGTCGAGTTGGGCGTGGATCGAAACAAAGTTATTGTATACTTATGTATTCCTCCCCCCTTGGCGAAGACAGTAAAAAAAGGCTGGCCACCATGCGTCAAACCCAGGACGGATTTGTGATTGCAGAGAAGGATCTGGAGTTGCGTGGACCAGGTGAGGTGCTCGGAACAAGGCAAACCGGTATAATGCAGTTTAAAATTGCAGACCTACAGCGTGACCAAGATTTAATCCCTTTAGCGCAAGAATGCGCACAAAATCTCATTCGCGAAAAGTCTCAATCAATCAATCCCTTGATCCGACGCTGGCTGGCCACAGAGAAAGAATATGGCCAAGTTTAAGCCCTGTTATTAATAAACCATATATTCTGTGCGTGAATACTAAAATTTGACTAAACTTGCATAGAGTAAAATAACTTCAGACAGAGAGGTTAGAAGTTTGGATATTCCAGGAAGTATCGCGAATATGCTTGAAAATTTAGATATTCATTACGAGCTTGAAAAGTATGATGGGGATTTATTAACCTCACGCTTACAAAGAGCTAATTCAAGACTTACTCAATTGGCCCGTGTCACACTACTGCAGACTGCCGATGAAAAAATTCAGCTCATTACTTCGGCGAGCTCCTTATGTCGACTCGACATGATTACTGAACAACTTGACCAAGAGGTCATGCCAATACCCCCAGAGGCAGAGAAAAAATTTATCAGCGCGGTAAAATTGGAAGGGCTTACTGTCGTTCCCGAGAAACCGGGGTATCGTGTTTTAGTCGATGCCGGATTGTTCGAGGCAGAAACAATATACCTTCCTTCAGGGATGAAGAATACTTACCTGCTGGTTTCTGCCAGTGACTTTAAACGGTTAGTTGCCGGATATGAAATTACCAACGCTGACCTTCCATTGGAAAAATTAAGCCATAACCCAACAAGCCAGGAAACAGATTCGGAACAGTTATATCAAGCGATTCGTAACTATACCTCCCGTAAAATAGAGAAAAATCTTAGCGAAACCCTGGATATACCGCCCTTATCTCATACGGCACAAAAAGTGATTAGTTTAAGCGCGAATCCCAATGCCGAGGCTGATGACTTAATTGCTATCGTTGAGCTAGACCCTAGCTTAACCGCTCAAGTTGTGGGCTGGGCTGCTTCGCCCTATTATTCGGCTCCCGGCAAGGTCTCCTCAATTAACGATGCCATTATACGCGTATTGGGCTTTGAGCTGGTGATGAGCCTCGCCATGGGATTAGCCATCGGCAAAACACTGCAGGTCCCCAAAGAATGTCCAAGAGGCGCCTCAACCTTCTGGCGGCAATCTGTCTATTGCGCTATCACAATGGAAAAGCTAAATCTCCTTCTGCCGCCAGGACACCGAGTAGAATCAGGGCTTTGTTATATTACCGGACTACTCAACAATTTTGGGTACCTGATACTGGCACATGTCTTCAAAGCACATTTTGTGCAGCTATGCCGCTACCTGGAAGTCAACCGCCACCTGCACCCAAGTCTTATCGAAACCTATTTATTAGGTATTAGTCGCGATCAAATGAGCAGCCAACTCCTACAGTTTTGGAATCTCCCGGAGGAAATATCCACCGCTTTGCGATTTCAACAGGATGCTGATTACCAAGGCAAACATTATGTCTATGCAAATCTATGTTTTATTGCTCAGCGTCTACTCGCGGCGAAAGGAATAGGGGATAGTCCTGCCAGCATTATTCCCGTGCAACTTTATCAGAGGTTAGGGCTTCAGCCTGCCAGTATTGAACAGGTAGTCGAAGAGCTATTTGATTTAGCTGTCGAAATTGACGTCATGACCTCGGTATTCGCCCATTAACAAAGGACCGACACAGGACCAAGACAACTCGACATTAGCCCTTTATAATGCGCAACTTTAGTGGCCGGGCATGGTTGTACAGCTTATTGGAAATCTCCTCACATTTGGCGTTGAATCATTGGCAAAGCTTTAGAAGAGCTCCCTGTGTCAATATTGATTCACTCTGGCGTTCTTGGCTTTTAGATAGAGGCTCTCTTACCGAGAGGTTATTAGCGGTAACGCAAGGTGATTTCTTTGTCCGCGTTTTACATCAGCGCTGGCAAAGACCCCAATTATCCGAAGCGAAAAGGCTGGGTCTAAAACCGAGACAGGTTGCGTTGATTCGAGAAGTCCAGCTCATGTGTCACAATGAAGCTTGGGTGTATGCCCGCAGCGTATTTCCTTTGAACACGCTTTCGGGCCGACTTGGTTACCTAAAAAAATTGGACAATCGATCCTTGGGTAGCCTGTTATTTAAAGACCCTCACCTGAGCAGAACTTGGTTTGAAATTGCCTCAATTGATGGCTCACTGATAACAAGCTTGGGGCAGCAAGCGCCTACTGAAAATCTCTGGGGGCGGCGCTCGCTATTTTATATAAAAGAAAAACCGATTCTAGTTGCCGAGATTTTTTTACCTGCACTAAAAGCGCATCTAGAAAAACTTCAGCTATAATTTGCGACGACGCCAAGTAACCAAAAGAAATACTATGACTGCACTGTCTCTCCTCAAAAACCAACTGGCCGACTACAGCCGTTTGCTACGTCTGGATAAACCAATCGGTACCTATTTGCTGCTTTGGCCGACGCTTTGGGCTCTATGGATAGCCGCCGAGGGATTCCCCAGCCAACCAATTTTAATTATTTTTGTTTTGGGTGTAATCTGTATGCGCGCGGCCGGCTGTATCATTAACGATTATGCTGATCGAAAAATTGATCATCAGGTTGAACGGACTCGCGAACGCCCGTTAACCACTGGACAAGTATCTACACTTGAGGCAAGTACTCTCTTTGTTATTCTGGTTTCAACATCTTTTTATTTGGTATTGCTAACCAATAAATTGACCATCGGGCTCTCTTTTGTTGCCATTTTGTTGGCCACCACCTACCCCTTTATGAAGCGATATACGTACCTACCACAGGTCGTATTAGGCGCAGCGTTTTCCATGTCAATCCCGATGGCCTTTGCCGCCGAGACCGGTACTGTGCCGTTAATTGCCTGGCTTATTTATACGGCGAATGTTCTTTGGACGGTCGTCTACGATACCATTTATGCCATGGTTGACCGTGATGATGACCTGCGTATTGGTGTAAAGTCCACCGCCATATTGTTTGGCGAGGCTGATAAATTGATTATCGGTATCTTACAATTACTGACGTTGGCCACCCTTTGCATTGTCGGTTATCAACTCGATATGGGGCCTTGGTTTTATGCCAGCTTGATTTTAGTCAGTCTGATTTTTCTCTATCACCAGTACTTAATAAAAAACAGAGACCGTAGTCTCTGTTTCCACGCCTTCTTACATAATCACTGGGTTGGGATGATTGTTTTTATTGGATTAGTTTTAAACTATGGTTACCATTAGCACCCCCGGGCGCTAAAGATTGCAAATATATCGCGCCGTATCCAACATTCGATTCGCAAATCCCCACTCGTTGTCATACCAGCTCATAACCTTAACGTGACGACCTTCCACCCGTGTTTGACTGGCATCAAATATACTCGAATGGGGGTTATGGTTAAAATCAATTGATACCAGTGGGCGCTCATTATAACCCAACACTGCTTTCATCTGACCATCTGCCGCTTCTTTTAACACCCGATTTACCTCTTCGATACTGGTATCGCATTGCATGACAAACTGGCAATCAATTAAAGATACATTTGCCGTGGGCACCCGTACCGCCATTCCATCCAACTTACCCGCCAATTCTGGCAATACTAATCCGACAGCCGCCGCCGCACCCGTCTTGGTCGGCACCATTGACTGTGCCGCAGAGCGGGATCGATAAAAATCTCCGTTCGCTTTATCGAGAAGCGCTTGAGCATTGGTATAGGCATGAATGGTTGTCATAAAACCATGTTCAATACCGATATTATCCTGTAACACTTTAGCCACAGGCGCCAAACAATTCGTGGTACAAGAGGCATTCGAAATGACCCGATGTTGGGTATTCAATGTCCCCTGATTAACGCCAAACACTATCGTCGCATCAGCCCCTTTTACCGGATGGCTGGCCAGTACTTTCGGTGCACCCGCACTTATGTGTGGCAAGATAAGATCTGCTTGCTTGAATTTGCCTGTACACTCCAGCACCAAATCCACCCCAAGGTCAGACCAGGGTAATTTTGCCGGATCCTTTTCGGAAAAAAGTTTGATTCCTTTTCCATTGATACTCAGTTGATCCTGCTTTTGTTCAATGTTGGCGTTAAAATAACCGTGCGTGGAATCAAATTGGGTTAAATGCGCCAACAAATCAAATGCCGAAAGATCATTGATAGCAACTATCTCGAACTCCCGCTCCAACTTATTTTCATAAATAGCGCGTAAAACACAACGCCCAATACGCCCAAAGCCATTAATACCCAATCGCATCATTTTCAACTCCTTTCCACTGAATAATCGGTTTGACTAGTTTGCTTGGACCCTTTAAAAACCTTCAGGTTTGGCTTCTCTTCGAAATTCCTTTACCCAACAGAGAGTAGCACCCGCGACAGCCGCAGGCATCACAATCAAGTTCACCAGAGGAACGATCGAAGCCAAAAGAACTGCGCTCCCATACCCCAAGGGGGTTAACCTTTGTTCCTTCAGCAACATTTTCATTCGATCAAAACTAATACGACTATTATCCATCGGGTAGTCCAGGTATTGAATCGCCATCATCCAAGCACCGAATAAAAACCAGAGCACCGGCGCAACCGTGTTCACCACAGGAATAAAGCCGAGCAACAGAAGCGCCAATGCCCGTGGTAGATAATAAGCCATTTTTACCAATTCTCTCGCTAGACTGGCAAGAATTTCCAATATCAAAGGACGCGGCTTAACCTCCAACGCTTCCCCGGTTAGGCGCCTTTCTACCGCCTCGGCCAAAAAACTATTAAAGGGTGCGGCAATAAAATTAGCCAGCAGACTAAAACTGAAAACAACCAGCAACGTGATTAAAAGCGCGAAGGTGATCCATAACAGCCAGTCAATAAAACTTAGCCAACCCGGTAGCCAGTCCATTAAATAAACTACCCAAGAATTGAATTGATGATAGGCGTAATAAATAATCGCCGAAAAAAGCAAGATGTTAATAGCCAGCGGAATGACGACATAATGCCAGATACCCGGTTTTAGCAATAAACCTGCTCCCTGGTATAAATAACCTAGCCCCCTGAAAAGATTACCCTGCATCGGTTTTTCCTACTTGCACAAATTGTTTAGAAGACAATACTCATTCCAATATCCAGCGTTTTCCTGACAACAAAAAAAGGGGGGTATCAATACCCCCCGTTTAATTTAAGCGGTTGAGATTATATTGCGCTGGCGCCAGTTTCACCCGTTCTGATTCGAATTGCCTGTTCGAGATCAAAAACAAAGATTTTTCCGTCACCAATTTTGCCGGTATTGGCCGCCTTTGTAACTGCTTCGATAACTTGGTCAACCAACTCATCAACAATCGCAATCTCCAATTTAACCTTGGGTAGAAAATCAACCACATACTCCGCCCCACGGTACAGTTCTGTGTGGCCCTTTTGTCGACCAAATCCCTTGACTTCCGTCACAGTAATACCCGTAACACCAATTTCCGATAATGCCTCGCGAACATCATCTAGCTTAAAGGGTTTAATGATGGCATTGACCAGTTTCATTCATCTTCTCCAGCGAAAAATTAACCTACCTGACATACTTTTGGACGCTATTGTAACATGATCCATTTATCGCGTAATGACAGGACTCATTTTATGGTGAATTCAGGATATGCTTCCATACCACACTCAGAAATATCCACACCCTCGTATTCCTCTTCCTCGCTTACACGAATACCAAGAGTAAGCTTCAATACGAACCAAACCAACAGACTGGCAATAAAGACCCAAGCAAAGATAGTCAGTAAGCCTATAAGCTGCCCAACGAAAGAGGTCTCGGTATTGGTTAAGGGAACCGCTAACAGCCCCCAAATACCAACCACGCCATGCACGGAAATAGCGCCAACAGGATCATCTATTTTTAGCTTATCCAAAGTTAATATCGAAAATACGACCAACACCCCTCCCGCTGAGCCAATCAGTGTCGCGGCCCAAGGCGCTGGTGTTGATGGCTCTGCCGTAATAGCAACAAGGCCTGCTAGCGCGCCATTCAATGCCATGGTTAAATCTGCTTTACCAAACATCATCCTAGCGGTTGCCAGCGCAGCAACCAAACCACCTGCCGCCGCCGCATTGGTATTCAGAAACACCATCGCAACAGAATTCGCATTGGTAATATCACCCAGCTTTAACACCGAACCACCATTGAACCCAAACCAACCCATCCATAAAATGAATGTCCCCAACGTGGCTAACGGCAAATTGGCACCGGGAAAGGCGTTGATTTGCCCGGTACTGCTATATTTACCCTTGCGGGGACCAAGCAACAAGACGCCCGCCAATGCCGCAGCGGCTCCCGCCATATGCACAATGCCCGAACCGGCAAAGTCTGAAAAGCCAAGATCACCAAGGCTAAATAACCCGAAAACCTCTTTTCCACCCCAGGTCCAACTTCCTTCCAAAGGATAAATAAATCCCGTCATCACCAGAGCAAATGTCAGAAAAGCCCAAAGCTTCATTCGCTCGGCAACCGCACCGGAAATAATGGACATCGCCGTCGCAACAAAAACAACTTGAAAAAAGAAGTCTGATGCTCCGGAATAAACCGAATCCCCACCGAACCCATTCTCCGCCGATGCAGCCAATGCATCCGCAACCAGTGTTTCACCTCCATCAATGCCATCCAGCAAAATACCGCCGTCATACATGATGGCATAACCGCAAATTAAATACATGATGCAGGAAATCGCATAGAGTGCGACATTCTTAGTAAGAATTTCCGTGGTGTTCTTGGAGCGTACCAGACCCGCCTCCAACATCGAAAATCCTGCGGCCATCCACATGACCAATGCACCACATACCAGAAAATAAAAGGTATCGATTGCATATTGGAGCTCAAAAATATTGTTTTCCACTCGGCCTCCTTAATGAGATAAATGACTCGATTAACGCTCTGATCTACATAGATTTTGTAATTGAAAAGACAACAGTGGAATCACAATCGTTACGCGAAAACCCAGCACCGGCACAGTCGCTTTTTGAAATATCGGTATCACTCCAGCTCAGCCCCAATTCAACACCAAGCACTTCTTTAGAAAAGCTCAGGCTGTAGTGAGTGTAACTGTCATCATTACCAAAAGTTGCTTGATCAAACTCCTGTTGTGCTAAATACAACGATATACCAATACCCATGGGAAGCTCGAAATCGTAGCTCCCATAGTAGTAAATGGCATCGCCGGTTTCAGCGAAGAAGTCATTGGAATAGTTCAAGCCAACGGTAAGACTTTTCCAGCTAATACTGCCGTAATACTCTAAGAAATCACCCTTTGGATCGGAAGGGTCAGAGGGATAGTCATAATAAAGAACTCCGACATCGTAGCTCAGATCTTCATTGATTTGAGCACTATAACCACCGTAATAGTCCAACTCCAAGCTATCGGCAAAATCCACATTTGAGCCCCAAACACCGGCATAAAGACCACTTTCATGATTAAGGTCTAACCCACCTTGAAGCGCCGGATCTCCCGTAGTTTGAGATAATCCACGATAGAGATAATCACTGGCCAGGCTCACATTCCCTGAGAGTGAGAAACCATTGACGCTCTCTGTACCCTCTGCCGAAACGATAGTGGAGGCCCATAACAAAGCTGCGGGTAATAATTTAATGATACTTTTCATTATTCTGAATCTCCTGTCTGAAATTGTGTAGTGCTGTATTAATTCATATACTTGCAAAAGCATAGAGCGTGCCAGTCTGTTTTTATTAATATTTATCAATAAGTTAAAAGGCT
>JAIPFG010000102.1 GCA_021736745.1 Pseudomonadales bacterium | reverse complement strand
GGATAAACACCTGGGCAACTATATTCAACATAAGACCGGTGCAGACATGTTGATGTGGGATGGTGCTTGTATTGTGCATGAAGAGTTTAAGGCAAAAGGTGTATTAGATCTGAAAGAGTTGTATCCGGATGCCGGTGTTTTGGTGCACCCTGAGTCTCCGGCAGCGGTGATTGATGTGGCTGATGCTGTGGGTTCAACCAGCCAATTGATTAAAGCCGCACAGGAACTTCCCCATAAAATGTTTATTGTTGCTACCGACCGAGGCATTTTCTACAAAATGCATCAGATGGCGCCTCATAAAACGTTTATTGATGCGCCTACGGGTGGTAAAGGTGCAACCTGCGTGAGTTGTGCGCACTGTCCCTGGATGGCGATGAATGGGTTGGAAAACCTGGAGCAAACACTGGAACAGGGAAGTAACGAGGTGTTGGTGGATCCGGAGTTGGGTAAACTGGCGATGATTCCGTTACAACGCATGCTAAATTTTGCTGAAGAGATTCATCAATCGACACGAGGAAAAGCCTGATCGGGTAATACTTTAACAACACCCATGGTTGACTCTTTCAGAGTACCCTAGAAGTTTTTTAGCTCTTCTTTGTAATTCTGCACGTCTCTCATGCGTTGGTTTATTTTTGCGCTGAGCTGGTAGTTGCCACTTGCTTTAACCCGGGCAAACTCAAGTTGCTCGGTGGCGCGATCCATATTTCCGGTCAGAATAAAATACTCAGCGCGGGCCTGATGTACCCCTAAAATATTTCCGCTCAAACCATGAATTTCAGCCAGCTCATACCAAACGTTTGGATCGTTAGGGCGCGCTTTGCTCAACTGCAAAAGAATCGCTTCTGATTCCTGATACCGTTGCTGGAGGTTCAGGTTTTTAGCCAGAGAAAGCGACAAAGAGTGATTTTCCGGCGAGAGTTCCAGGTTTTTTCTTAGCAGAGCTTCGACAGTTTTGAGCTTTTTCGAATCTTGATTAATTTCCGCAAAGGCGACGATATAGCTAATACGATTTGGTTCTTCTGCTAACAGAGGAGCAAGCATTTTGTTTGCTTTTTCTTCCAGGTGAGATTCTTTGTATGCCAGTGCCAAACCGTAGCGAGCCGCTTTCGCTAACATCGGTTTAGGGTTATCTAATTCTGCTTCGAACTGTTTTACGGCATGCCCGGCGGAAGATTCAAATTTAAGCAGAATGCGGTTACGCATCAAATAGTATTCGATTTGATCCGGGTACTCGCCCTTGGGATATTGGTTTGCTCGACTGCGGGCATCTGCTACACGGGATTCAGTGACCGGGTGTGTGAGTAAAAATTCGGGGGGACGGGACCCGAGAAGCCGCTGTGAGGCAAGCATACGCTCAAACATACTGGCCATGGCTTGTGGATCCATACCCGCATTGACCATGGTTAACAGGCCAATGCGGTCGGCTTCCTGCTCATTTTGCCTGCTGAAACGCAATTGTCCTTGCAGCATAGCGGCCTGAGTAGCCGTCATTGCCGCAATTCCTGCGTCCCCACCTACGGTGGCGGCGATAACGACACTGGCAAGGAGTGCGGCCATGCTGGGAATTTGTTTACGCTTAGCTTCGTCGACATTACGGGAGTAATGGCGTTGACTTAAGTGGGCCAGTTCGTGGGCGATAACCGATGAAAACTCCTGCTCGGTTTGGGCATTAATAAAAAGTCCCGCATTAACCCCGACGATGCCGCCAGGTACTGCGAAAGCATTCAGTGCCGGACTCTTAATGATAACCAGTTCTAGTCGGCGATCCTGTAGCTGGCTGTGTTCTGCTAAACGATAAAGTAAATACTCGACGTAATCATGAATTAATGGGTCCGACATGATGGGTGTACGGCTACGCAAAGCCCGTAGCCAGGCCCGGCCAAGGCGATGCTCTTTTTCCGGGGAGACAGTCCCAGAGGAGGCGTCGCCGAGGGCGGGCAACTCTGCTGCATTGAGGTGCCTTGTTTCCAGGTCAGCAAAAATTAGAAGAGCAACCATTAGAATTGAACAAGCACAGGCGGGAAGTCTTTTCACTATAATGGTTCTAATCAAGGGATTTGAAAGTCCTGTTGGTTTATCGGAGTCTATAGGGTTCTTGATAATAGGCCCTAGTGTGACAGTAGAGTCATAGCACAGGTTCAATGCACTTGGGCAGTATATTGTCGTCCTATGCTATAGCATTTTGGTGAATTATTGTATGCTTGCGGGTCAAATTGGCAATTGGAAAAACGATGGTAGAAATTACTAAGCAACTGGACGCCACTGATTTGCGCTGTCCGTTGCCTTTACTCAAAGCAAAAAAAGCGTTGAATGACATGGCGGAAGGAGAGGTGCTCGAAGTGAGAGCAACTGATCCCGGTTCTGAGAGAGATTTCAAAGTGTTTGCGCAACAAAGCTCACATGAGATGATCAGTTTCAAGAAAGAAGCCGATGTCTTCGTTTATCAACTCAGGAAGGGGGCATGAACAATAATGCCAGCCGGTACGGATAATGATTAAAGTATTAAAAAACTGGATACACCGTTATTTTTCCGACGAACAAGCCCTGGTGCTTTTTCTGCTGCTGACTATTTTATTGGCGTTGGTTTTGAGTGTTGGCAGCATGCTCGGTCCAGTTTTTGTGGGATTGATTCTGGCTTTTTTAATGCAGGGAATCGTTGCGCAGTTGGTCAAATACAAAGTACCCCATCTCCTCGCTGTGTCGTTAGTATTTATTTTGTTTTTAGGGCTGCTATTTGCGGTCATATTCCTGTTGTTGCCCCTAATTTGGAACCAGTTATCCAATCTTTTTGCCGAGTTGCCGCGTATGCTGAATGATGGGCAGGATATATTGCTGGGCTTGCCGGAAAAGTATCCGCAATTGGTATCGGAAGCACAAATTATAGACTGGATTGCAGATGCACGTAATGAAACTAAGGCGCTTGGCCAGCTGGTTGTTTCCTACTCACTGTCAACGATTGCGAATCTGGTTGGATTTATCATCTACTTGGTGATAGTGCCTATCTTGGTGTTCTTTTTTTTAAAGGACCGTGTCGTTATTCTCGGTTGGTTTTCAGACATGTTACCCAAGGAACGACGACTGCTTAACCAGATATGGATGGAAATGAATGAGCAGATTGCTAATTATGTTCGAGGTAAGGTGATCGAAATTATGCTGGTAGGTGTTGTCTCCTACGTAGCGTTTTCTTTTATGGAGCTTAATTATGCGGCACTCCTGGCAATACTGGTCGGTTTGTCGGTGATCATTCCCTATATCGGCGCAGCGGTCGTCACAATTCCCGTTGCGATGATCAGTATTTTTCAATGGGGCTGGTCATCGGATTTCCTCTATCTGATGTTAGTTTACGGTATTATTCAAACATTAGACGGTAATTTGTTGGTGCCCTTTTTATTTTCAGAAGTGGTTAACCTTCATCCCGTTGCCATTATTATTGCGGTCCTCTTTTTCGGCGGACTATGGGGATTATGGGGTGTGTTTTTCGCGATTCCGTTGGCGACGCTGATTAAAGCGATATTAAGTGCTTGGCCAAAACCGGAAGCTGGTCTTCCTGCGGGAAGCCCGCCTGAATAGCATAGAGACAAGAAGTTGCAGCAGTTTGGTGATCAAATATTGAACTAATAGAAATTTCGAGTTTCTCATTAGTTCATCAATCATTAGCATCGACAAAACTTTTCACCTTTGATTACTCAACCACTGATATTGGAGTTTTTATGCATCGAAAATTACCTCTCCCACCAACAGGATTAATGTCCTCCATCGTTGCCTGTTTGCTGAGCTTTGTTATGATCGCCAGCGCTCAGGCGCGCTCGCTACCAGATTTTACCGAGTTGGTGGAAGAGCTAAAACCTGCGGTAGTTAATATCAGTACCAGTCAAGATGCTGGGAGTAGGCGCTCTTCTGATCGTGGGAGTGATCCGAGGCAGCAGATGCCCGAATTATTTCGCCGCTTCTTCGGTGACGACATGTTTCCTCATCGCCAGGGACCGGATCAAAGAGGTAAACGTTCGCTTGGATCGGGGTTTATCGTGTCTAAGGATGGTTACATCTTAACCAATAATCATGTTGTGGAAGATGCCGATCATATTTTGGTCAGGCTGATAGACAGACGTGAGCTGGAAGCGGAGTTGATCGGTAGCGATGCCCGCTCTGATCTGGCCCTATTAAAAATCGATGCGAAGGATTTGCCTGTGGTAAAACTGGGTAATTCAGATAACTTAAAAGTGGGTGAGTGGGTGATGGCAATTGGGTCCCCCTTCGGCTTTGATTATTCTGTTACCGCGGGCATAGTAAGCGCCATTGACCGAAGTTTGCCAAGTGATAATTATGTGCCTTTTATTCAGACCGATGTAGCTATTAACCCAGGCAATTCCGGAGGCCCCCTCTTTAATATGGATGGCGAGGTCGTTGGAATAAATTCACAGATATACACGCGTTCCGGTGGATTTATGGGGTTGTCATTTGCGATTCCGATGAGTGTTGCCATGGATGTTGTCGATCAGCTCAAAGAAAAGGGACATGTTAGCCGCGGTTGGTTGGGCGTAGTGATCCAAGAGGTCAACAAGGAGCTGGCGGAGTCCTTTGGTTTGAAGAAGGCGGCGGGTGCGCTGGTGGCAGAGGTGTTGGAAGACAGTCCGGCGCAAGCAGCAGGCTTGCGGGAAGGCGATATCATTACCAAGTTTGGCGATAAGGAAATTGAACTCTCGGCAGACTTGCCCCATGTTGTTGGAACGACTAAGGCGGGAAGCAAAGTGCCGATACAAATCGTGCGAAATGGCACAATGAAAACACTGACCGTAAAAGTGGGTGATTTACCTGATGACCCTGAACAGTTGACTAATAAAAAGCCGGGTAATGAGCGCGTCAATCGTTTGGGTATGACGGTGGCTGAATTAACTGAGCAAATTCAATCGAAATCCGGCATTAACGAAGGTGTCATCATTCTCCAGGTGGAGCGTGGCGATGCAGCGCAGGCGGGATTACGCCGCGGTGATATCATTACCATGCTTGACGGTAAACAAGTGGTTTCCACCGATGTATTTGAAGATTTGGTCGATGGCCTGGAGCCAGGCAAGGCTGTGCCGGTGCGTATTGTCAGAAATGGACGGCCTATCTTCTTACCGCTAAAAGTAACCAAGTAACAAGGTTCAAACTAGCTCTTCATTATCGACGGCGCCTTTCTGTTTTGGCGCCGCCGATAATTTCAGATTCGCTCGTTTAAGAGAATTGTCATCGGCATTATGGTGCCAAAATCGATTGCGATTTTCGCCAGCTATTGAAATAGCACTCAAGTTGCAAATCATGTAGACTTGCCTCCCCAAAATTTCTTATAGAATCAGGTCCGTGAGCGAACTTAAACACATCCGTAATTTTTCGATTATTGCCCACATCGACCATGGCAAATCTACCCTGGCTGATCGCTTTATTCAGCACTGTGGTGGACTAAGTGCACGGGAAATGTCTCAGCAGGTATTGGATTCAATGGACATTGAGCGTGAGCGTGGCATTACGATCAAAGCCCAAAGTGTCACCTTGAATTATCCGGCCAAAGACGGGAATACGTATCAATTGAATTTTATTGATACCCCAGGGCATGTAGATTTTTCCTATGAGGTTTCACGCTCACTGGCTTCCTGTGAAGGTGCTCTATTGGTTGTGGATGCAGCGCAGGGCGTAGAGGCGCAATCCGTAGCAAACTGTTATACCGCGATCGAGCAGGGTTTAGAGGTGGTGCCGGTACTGAATAAAATGGATTTGCCTCAGGCTGAGCCCGAACGCGTTATCCGTGAAATTGAAGAGGTCATTGGAATTGATGCGCATGAGGCTGTTCATGTCAGCGCCAAAAGTGGTATGGGCATTGAGGATGTGCTCGAACAGATTGTTAAATTGGTGCCGCCGCCGCAAGGTGACCGCAGTGCGCCATTACAGGCCCTGATCATTGATTCATGGTTCGATAACTATCTTGGTATCGTGTCTTTAGTGCGTGTGCGGCAGGGCGTGTTACGAAAAAAAGATAAAATTCAAATAAAGTCCACCGGGTTAAGTTACCAGGTGGATATTGTCGGGGTATTTACGCCAAAGCGAGTGGAGACAGGAATTTTGCAGGCCGGTGAAGTTGGGTTTGTGGTTGCCGGTATCAAGGATATTTATGGTGCACCGGTTGGGGATACATTGGTATCGGCCAAGTATCCGGAGACCAAAGCGTTGCCCGGATTTAAAAAAGTCAAACCTCAGGTTTATGCCGGTATGTTTCCGGTCAGTTCTGATGATTACGAGGACTTTCGTGATGCCTTGGCGAAACTCAGCTTGAATGACGCTTCATTATTCTATGAGCCGGAAAGTTCTGATGCGCTGGGCTTTGGATTTCGATGTGGCTTTCTCGGTATGTTGCACATGGAAATCATTCAAGAGCGCCTGGAGCGGGAATATGACCTGGATTTGATTACCACAGCGCCAACCGTGGTTTATGAGGTAGTGAATATCAAGGGTGAAACTATCCTGGTTGATAACCCCTCCAAGTTGCCTGATCCCGCTTCCATTCAGGAAATGCGCGAGCCCATTGTTGAAGCGCATATTTTGGTTCCTCAGGCGCATTTGGGTAGTGTTATTACACTTTGTGTCGATAAACGAGGGGTACAAAAGGATATGCAGTTTTTGGGCGGCCAAGTTTCGGTTACCTATGAGTTGCCGATGAATGAGGTCGTGCTAGACTTTTTTGACCGATTGAAATCCGTTAGTCGTGGCTATGCCTCCTTGGATTACAGCTTTAAACGTTTTGATCCGGCCAGTTTGGTTAAGTTGGATGTATTGATTAACGGCGAAAAGGTTGATGCCTTGGCGATTATTATCCATCGCGAAGATATCCGCGGCCATAGTCGTTTACTGACGGAAAAAATGAAAGAGCTGATTCCAAGACAAATGTTCGATGTGGCGATACAAGCGGCGGTAGGTAATCAAATCGTGGCACGCCAGACTGTTAAAGCCTTGCGTAAAAACGTCACCGCTAAATGTTATGGCGGAGATGTGAGTCGTAAGAAAAAGTTGCTGCAAAAGCAAAAGGAAGGAAAAAAACGCATGAAGCAGGTGGGACGTGTAGAAATTCCACAGGAGGCATTCTTAGCCGTGTTAAAGGTGGAAAAGTAAACTGATGTATTTCTGTTGGTATCAATTAATTAAACAGCCATAAAATTGGCCGTTGTGAACAAGATAGGAACTCACAAATGGAAATAGATTTTCCACTGATACTGGTGTCGGCAGTGTTAATCACTGGGGCGATATGGCTATTGGACATCCTTTGGCTAGCACCCGCGCGAAAAAAATCATTTCTGACCGATAACAAACCGGTTGCGGATGAGTTACCTGCAGAGCCGGCGCTGGTGGAATATTCCAAATCTTTTTTCCCAGTGCTCTTTATTGTGCTGATTTTGCGTTCTTTTCTTTATGAGCCTTTTCAAATTCCCTCCGGTTCTATGCTGCCAACGTTACAGATTGGCGACTTTATTTTAGTGAATAAATATCACTATGGTCTGCGTTTGCCGGTAGTGGGAACCAAGGTGCTTTCCATCAACGACCCTAAACGGGGTGATGTGATGGTTTTTAAATTTCCCGAAAATCATAAGATTAACTATATTAAGCGCGTGATAGGCGTTCCCGGAGACCGCATCCGCTATCAAAATAAACAGCTGTATATTAATGGTGAGCTGATGTCGCAAGAGCTGCTTGCTCAATTGCCGCCGGGGAGCCCACGAATTCAGCTATTGCGTGAACAGCTCGGTGAGGTGAACCATAGTATCTATAAGAATATGGCACCTGGATTTGAAGTTGACGAGTGGGTAGTCCCGCCAGGGCATTACTTTATGATGGGCGATAATCGTGATAATAGTAATGACAGCCGTTACTGGGGATTTGTGCCCGATCAGTTGGTGGTTGGCCGTGCTGTATTAGTCTGGATGCATTGGGATAAATTCTGGAGTCTTCCCAGCTTTGCGCATGTAGGGTCAATAGACTAAAGTTAGTTGAAGAAGAACCTTTGTATACCCTCTGCCTTCAGACAAGGGCTAATGTCGACATCTCATCTCTTGTCTCATTAGAAGAAGTGAAGGTGAGAGCATATTGATTACCTTTAACACCGAGGACAGAGCAGTGATACTGAAAAGACAAACCGGATTAAGCTCACTGGGGATGCTGTTGGTTGTCGTATTGGTTGTAGGTGGGATGCTGTTGGCAATGAAGCTTATCCCTCTTTATATCGATGACTACGCCATTGGAAAGGCGCTGGCCGCATTACAGGAAGAAGAGACCCTGTATGAATCACCCAAATTTAAAATCAGAGAAGCTCTGCGTCGGAAATTGACGGCGGATTATACCCGTGAATTAACAGATGATGAAATTGTCGTCACTAAAAACAAAAGCGATCTCCGAATAGATGTTGTTTATGAAGCACGTGTGCCCGTCGTTTATAATCTGGATATTGTTGCTAAATTTGAACATCATTTTGTGCAGGAACAGTGAAGCCAGATTTCGATAAATTATCGCGTATTATCGGTTATCAATTCCGAGACCCTGACTTGCTGAAAAGAGCGTTGACGCATAGCAGTGCAGGTAAGAATAACTACGAAAGACTAGAGTTCCTGGGAGATTCCATTCTCGGTTGGGTAATCGCAGAAGCTATTTTTCAGCGTTTTCCTCGAGCCAAAGAAGGCGAGATGAGTCGTTTGCGCGCCAATTTGGTTAAAGGCGTCACTCTGGCCAAGATCGCTCGCGAGTTTCAATTAGGCGACTACCTGAGCCTTGGCCAAGGCGAAATGAAAAGTGGTGGACATAGACGTGATTCGATTTTAGCCGATGCGATGGAAGCCTTAATTGGCGCGATTTATTTAGATTCTGATATTGATACCTGTAAACGGCAGGCATTGAACTGGTTTGATGAAAGGCTTAATAAGCTCTCCATGGGTGATCATCAGAAGGATTCCAAAACCCAGTTACAGGAGTACCTGCAAGCGCGGAAACAACCCTTGCCCCATTATCAGGTTCAAGCCACCCACGGTAAGGAACACGAACAAGTGTTCGAAGTGGTCTGTGAGGTGCCGCTGCTGAAGCAAGTTCTTGTGGGGGTTGGCAATAGCAGGCGTCAAGCGGAACAGCATGCGGCACGTCAGGCTATTGATGCACTTAAGCT
>JAIPFG010000101.1 GCA_021736745.1 Pseudomonadales bacterium | reverse complement strand
TAGGCCTCAAACCCCAGGATTTTGGATATCAAATAGAGTCAAATGTTGAATTAAAAGAAGGCTATCGTAAGCTTTTGATTTTAAACAATTAATTTAATTGGTGCTGACAAGTTAATATTTCCAGACAGAAGGGTTTCGGCACCCATTCTCATACAATTGCCCTACCCCATTATGCAAACATGTTGATAGGCATAATTCAATAATATTCAGTCATGGTTCGTAGGTTAAACCATGTTCTGACCATTGAAAATGGTCAAGCACGATAAATCCATTTTAAAACGATTAATTAATCATTAGATAAACCAGTTCCCTATACCTGCCGCGTTCATGCCTTCAAGCGATCCACCCAAAAAGATACACGGCATTGGCAAGATGATAAGGGTTTTAACGGCAGCCTGCCGCTGCGAGAGGCTTGCATATTATGCCTTAAATATGAGCCCAAGCGCTTTACTCTGGATTGTTACTTGCAGGAGATTAAAATTTCCGGCTACGAGATTACTCTAAGCAAACGCCCCTATGTCTGCATTGCCGATTTTCGACCTGTCGAGCGGCCTTACCGAGGTTTTGCTATCGCGCTCATGCAGCGTGAGTTGTTGTTGCTATTTCAGACTGTTATTATAAAACGCCCCGGGTTAATCTGGTTTTGTCTGAAGGGCCGGGAATATATTTTGAAACCCTCACTTACCCATATTGCATTGCATGTACGGAATCTGGAAGCCTGCATCGTCTTCTACCAGGAATACGCTGAATTGAAAGTTTTGCATGATCGCATGAGCCATGGGAAACGTATTGTGTGGCTCGCCGAGGTAGGTCGAGAGAAGGAGTTTATCATGGTCCTTTTACCTGGTGGACCGGGGCGTAATCAGGTTGAAGGTGACTTCTCGCATTTAGGCTTTGCGCTGGCAAGTCGCGAGGCTGTGGATCAACTGTCTGATAAAGCCCGCGCTGAAGGTATATTGGTTTGGGAGCCAAAGGATGAACCCTATCCTGTAGGTTACTATTGTGGCGTGAAAGATCCAGACGGTAATTTTGTTGAATTCAGTTATGGGCAACCACTGGGTCCGGGGGGCAAATGAATGGGCGTAAAGAGCCTCATTTATTCCTTATTCTCTCTAACCACCTAACCCGATTATCTTACCGATACGCTTAAACTTACTCTTAGGGTAACCTGATTAATTTGAGAAATGAGCGATAATAGCGTCATCGTTCACATCTCACGAGATTGATATTTATACGCAAAAATCGCTGACAGACGGCTTCGAGGTAGGTTTAGCTTAATAGATTTGGGCCTAAAATTTAATTTACCAATACCTAGATAAATACCACCGGGACCCGGTGGTACCCACCTACGGGTGCCACCTCCCGCTCTGGCTTTTGGTCGGGTGCCAGTTCAATGGTTTGTACCGACGCCAGCAGTGTCTGCAACGCGATCCTCAGTTCCCAAGTAGCCAGCAGTCGACCCGGACAGACGTGTTTCCCGGCTCCGTAAACAAGATTTGCCGCTGCGTTCTTCTCGGGATCGAACCGATTATTGTCGAAGACTGCCTCGTCACGGTTGGCTGAAGTCCAGTTTAGCTTGACCCGAGCGCCGGTTGGGATATCCTGGCCCCCGATACGTACCGGGCATGTGGTGATGCCCCGATTAGAAACGAACGGGGCAGGGAGGCGCAATACCTCATCAATGACCGCTTCCACTTCGTTGTCCGAGGCTGTTCGTAGCTGCTCCGCAAGCCCCGGCTGCTGGGCGACATGGGCCACGAGTACACCGACACACAGCGCGATGGATCCCAAGTCGCCTCCGGTCCAGTTGCGCAGGATCGAAACCAACTCCATCTCCGTCAGTAACCGTCCGTCCACCACCTCACGGCAAAGCCGAGTGGTTACGTCGTCGGGGGCGTTGCCATCCGCTGCACGGCGGGGCAAGATAACCGAGCGAATGATCTCATCAAACTGTTCGGCTACGTCAGCCGTCCGGGCTTGATCCCCGGAGCGGGTAGCTGCGTGGTTTTCCTCCAGCCACTCCAGCAGTCGTGGTTCCAACTCGGCTGGCCAACCCAACCATTCACACTGGGCACGCACTGCGAATACGGCGCCGATGTCGCTTACGGCATCCAGCACAGTACCCCTAGGTAATTCCGCCACCAGTTGGGCTGCGACACGTTCGAAGACGGGTACGAACGGTTCCAGTGCGTCATGACGCAGGTGTCGCTCGATAACTGATCGGAAGCGGGTGTGCTCCTCACCGTCCAATCCGTTGGGAACCTGCAGGTAGCGGGAGACTTCGTTGGAGAACCGTTCGTGATCCAAGGCCGCAGCGAGGACGTCGGCATGCCTTAGCAGCACCCATTCGCCCGCAACATTCCTGATCACTGGATGTTTGGGTCGCAACTCATCGGTGTAGGCGCGCAAGTCACGACCGGCCGCGGACAAGTCATCTGGCATGTGGTCGGTCATGTTAGTTCCTTTACCGTCAAAGCAGAGTACTTATTTAGTATTATTGCAGCTGTTTGAATCTTGCGTCCCCGGCTTGGTATTCTGTATTAAAATACCTTTAGCCTTTTTATCTGCCTCATTAGCTGTGGTCAATTATGCAAGCTCCAAATGTTAGGAGATATTTTTCTAAATATCACACGCAAATGATTGAAACTGTACGACGCAAAGTTTCATCCGAGCCTCCAATACTAACCGAGAGGTTTTAGTCTATCAATACACTCCTTGCATAACCGAGGTCAGGCTTGAATGACACTGACTCAAGGTTAACCATATGAAATAATCGAGTGCGAGAGACCGGCTCGAAGGTGTTTGATTCGATAGCGGAAACAAAACTTGCTTCGTACTCGCGGGTTATTGCCTGATGAACGTGATCACTCATTACTTTAATCCTCTTTTCGTCCAACAGGTTCCCACATTCCTACAGTAGGCAATAGGGCAACGTTGCCGCATTTCGTCAAAGGCCGTTATTTGATAACTCTATACTTCCTCGGAACGAGGATCCCAATCTGGATAAGGCGTTTCATTCATTATTTCCCCCAGTAACCTTTTATTGTTTGACCAATAACCAAATGAACAAACCTAATATGGGGCAATACAAGTTCATTGCATAGCGCATAAAGCCTTTATATCCATAAAGTTCCATAAAACCATCAATGATTAAATAGCCTTTGATGGCGGCTAAACCCAAAATAATAGCGGCAATCCAAGGCATTGTGGAAACGTCAGCCAAGATATAACTGCCGATTGTTATCAGGATAAGGATAAACCAAATAAGAGATGTACGATTAATCATTAGTGAATGATATAGACAATAGGAAAAAGCAAAACCCAGATTAAATCAACCATATGCCAATAGCATGCTCCGCTTTCCAAACCCAAGGCATCGCTTGGGCCGTAGCCTCCACGTCGTAATTTACGCGCGATAATTACCAGAAAACTCATACCCAATAGCACATGCAATAAATGAAAGCCTGTTAACAGGAAGTACACCATAAAAAACTCGTTACTCTCCAAGCCATAACCTGCAAGGCCCAGCTGCCAGTATTCCCAGCATTTAACCACTACGTACACGGTTGCCGACGCGACGCCTGCATATAACCAATATGCCGCGTGGTTCTGTTTATTTCGCCGGTTCTCTATAACTCCCTGTGCAACAAATCCACTGGCGGTCAAAAGTGCAATCGTATTTATAAGGCCTGCTAATGGATGCAGCACTTGTTGTCCGGCTAAGAACAACTCCCGATCCTGTCCCCTCACCCAACTAAAGGCGAGAAACATCAAAGCGAATGTTGTAATCTCTAGCAGAATTAAAAACCAGATAACAATATCTCCTGGGAGCTCAGGACTTGCTGAGGCTTGAGCAATATTATCTGCTGATTTTGGAAATATATTCATTGGTAAACAGCTGCTGAAACTAAGTTATCTTTCGAGTAATACCCAATGTGAACATGTTGTAAATAAAATATACTATATTGGTATAGTATTATAAAATTCACACCCCTAACAATTCATATTATAAATATCTAATATGCTTTTAAGGAATATGAGGTATTGCCATGTTAAGAATCAGTCGTTTTGCAGATTACGCGCTGCTGATCACGAACGAGTTATGTAAGAACAACCAGTTAATGACACTGGAACAACTCACGGAAACCACCCAATTGAATTTACCGACTGTTTATAAAATAATGCGTGCTTTGGTAAAATCTCAATTAGCGGTGTCACTACGTGGAGTCAACGGTGGCTACAAAACAACCAAAAATGCCCATCAAATCTCCATCGCAGAAATCATTGAAGCAGTTGATGGACCCATTGCGCTAACCGACTGTACCAAAGGAAAGGGTTGCCAGTGTGTATTGGAAGGACAGTGTCAGCTAAGAGGAAACTGGCAGCTGGTGAACCAGCAAGTTGTCAAATTGCTTGGCAGCATTACAATCGACATGATGAACCAACCTGTTAATCAGAAAATGAAGGCAGGTGCGCCCAATATTGCTGCCTTATTGATTTGAAAGGGTGCTAAGCCTCTGAATTATGGGTAACAAAAACATTTCCTTTCAAAATTAACTTCCATTATCAGCACCCTGTCATTTTCTCATTATAGGCTTTAACGATGATAGTCACCGGAACGCTCTGGTTGATAAATAACTTCTTCAATCCGAACCTTGAGCATGCCTCCTCCGGGCTTCGGCCATGAGATTTCATCTCCTTGTGACAAGCCTAAAAGGGCACTGCCAACTGGTGCTAGAATGGAGATTGTGTCACCCTTTTCGTTAACATCTTTTGGGTAAACCAAGGTGAGGCAAAACTCTTCATTCGAAGATGAAACTTTGAATTTTACTCGTGAATTCATTGTGACTACAGAGGCTGGGATTTTTTTTGAGTCAACAATTTTAGCGCGCCCTATTTCCATTTCTAGCTCCGCTTTACCCGGAAATGCCTTTGCCGGGAGAGAGTCTAAGAGTTTTTCCAATCTTTCGACATCTCTCTCAGTGATAATAATCTTTGGTTTTTTATCCACTGAATCTTTTCCTACCATTTGGTTAATTTAAAAAATATGTAAACCACGGACATCAGAGCCCAATTAAAGTAATGCTTTTGACATGCTTTGGCCTGTTTTAAGTTTCTACTTTTACAATACATTGCTTATATTGATGGTCTGTTATCGGCAACCATCGGCCAAAGTAAATTGGCGATATTCCGAATGTTTTTAATTTTATCGCCAGGAAATCCGTAAAACCTACCGAAAAGTGCAGGTCCTTATCAAATAGGAAGACTCGTGTCTGTGCCTTATTGAATCCTTCGGGATAGGTTTGGGTAATATCTAACTTGAAATCCAATAACTCACCCGAAATCCATTGCCAGTTATCTCCCGAATCAAAATTTATATTGGTTAATCCTAATTTGCTGGCAAGTTCCTGTAAATCCATTTCGGTAACGAACCAAATATCCGTTATGACCACACTCATTTTATTGACTCTCTGGATACCTACCCGGTTTCCCCGTGTTTATTTATAGAAAGGTATGGAAACAAAATAAATTCGAGTGGTTAAACAATGCCCTGTTCTATCATGGCGTCCGCCACCTTGCGGAAACCGGCAATATTGGCACCGAGCACTAGGTTGTGGGGCTCACCAAATTCGACGGCAGTGTCTCGCGTACTTTTATATATATTCGCCATGATAACTTTTAGCTTCTCATCGACTTCCTCAAAGCTCCAACATTGCATACTCGCATTTTGTGCCATTTCAAGTTGGCTCGTGGAGACACCTCCCGCATTCGCTGCCTTACCAGGACCATAACCGATTTTGGCTTTGAGAATGATTTCCACGGCATTTTGAGTGGAAGGCATGTTAGCGCCTTCAGAGATCGCCATGCAACCGTTAGCAATGAGCGCCTCAGCATCGGCTTTCGTTAGTTCGTTCTGGGTAGCGCAGGGAAAGGCTAGGTTTCCAGAAATCCGCCATACCGCATGGCCGTCGGATGGGTAATCGTTCACGGCAATAAACTGGGCTTCGGGATGTACTTCCAGATAGGCATTAAGCTTTACCTTGCGTACTTCTTTTAACTCCTTCAGGGTTTCCAGGTTAATGCCTTTTGCGTGATAGATAGTGCCGCTGGAATCGGAGCAAGTAACGGGACAGGCACCTAATTGATAAAGTTTTTCAATGGTATAAATAGCCACATTTCCTGCACCCGACACCAAACAGGTTTTTCCAGCCAGTGTCTCACCCTTATCTTCAAGCAAATATTGCGCAAAGTAAACACAGCCGTAGCCTGTGGCTTCCTTGCGTACTAAAGATCCCCCCCAAAGCAAACTTTTACCCGTGAGCACACCATCATAGTTACCAGTGAGCCGTTTATATTGGCCAAACAGATAACCGATCTCACGGGCACCGACGCCGATATCGCCTGCCGGCACATCAGTTGTGGGGCCTATATGACGATATAACTCGTTCATGAAGGATTGGCAAAAACGCATGATTTCACTATCGGATTTACCTTTTGGGTCGAAGTTTGCACCACCTTTCCCGCCGCCGAGGGGTAGTCCTGTTAAGGCATTTTTAAAAATCTGTTCAAATCCAAGAAATTTAATAATGCTGGCATTGACGCTAGGATGAAAACGCAATCCTCCTTTATAAGGCCCTAGCGCCGAATTAAATTCGACACGATAGCCCTTATTTACCTGGACATTACCTTGATCGTCAACC
The DNA here is from genome assembly GCA_021736745.1 of Pseudomonadales bacterium. Lineage (GTDB taxonomy): Bacteria > Pseudomonadota > Gammaproteobacteria > Pseudomonadales > IMCC2047 > JAJFKB01. Next base: position 2,533 of record JAIPFG010000101.1, on the reverse strand, counting down.
CACGGAACCCGAAACATGATCTGACGCTCAGGTTCGACAATGCGTTCAATGATGGCATGACGTTGGTACTTTTCATTGGATTCGAGGACGGGCCGTAAAGAATCCAATACTTCTTCAACAGCCTGATAAAATTCTGCCTGTGCCGGACTGGTTTTTTGCAGCTTGAGGATAGTGTCGTGAATATAGGTCATAAGGGTACTTATTACTCATAATCTAAAGGTTTAAAAAACTTCAGTCATAATATCAATCTCCCGCATTAACGTCGTCAGATAGGTATTCTTTTAGTAAATTTTGTAATGCTTTGAGATGTTAGTGTGGTGTAGCTCAGACTAGGCGGATAGGAATGAGTAAAATGGCAATTCCCTATGGTTGGAGTTTTGTGCGTCTACTGATTTTTCGAAAGTAACACTTTTTCACCGGTGCTCTCTATCACTTTGGCATACTCCAGTTCATCCTCCGAAAATAACTGCTCTAACTCCGTCGCGGCCTCTCGTGAAGTCTGTATCAGCATTTGTTGATCCTCTCGATAGGCAAACTGCTTATCCAGGGTAGTACAATCATGCGTGTAAAAACGCTCCTTCGCCAACATCGCCTGTTCGGACGGTAATCCCAGTGCTATAAGGATTTTCTCTGCGAGATACATACTAGATAATAGGGTATCTCTTATAATCATTTCCGCACCGAGTGCCCGTAACCGCATTTCATGCTTGCGGGTACGCGCACGGGCAAATAATCGGGCATTAGGGAATTCACGCCGGACCAGCTCAGCAATTTTAATCGATTTTTCAATATTACCCACGGCCAATACAAAAACTTCCGCATTTTTAGTGTTCGCGACCTCAAGCAGTTTCTTATTAGAGGCATCGCCATAGTAAACTTTATTGCCCAGCCTACGAACGAAGTCTACATGTCCGGGATCGATTTCAATGGCAGTAAAGCGGATGTGTTGTGTACGCAATATTCTCGAAATGATCTGACCAAAACGGCCAAAGCCGGCAAGGATTACTTTTGAATCGGTGGTATCAATTGTGTCGTAAACCGGAACTTCAGCTGTCCCCGAGATTCTTCGCATTATTTGTTCATGTAATAACAGAATCAATGGTGTCATTACCATGGAGAGTGTGACTGCGACGACAAGTAAGTCTTTTAATTCAACGGGTAATAGATAGTAATCTGCTGCCAGGGTATACAGGATAAAACCGAACTCTCCTCCCTGACTCAAATATAGTCCCAATCGTCTTGCATCATTACTCTTCAGCTTTGCAACTCTGGCAATCAAACTCAGGATAATGGATTTAACCAGAATAAGGCCAGCAACAATAAGCAGAATGATAACCGCTTGTTCGGCAAATACACTTAGATTGGCGGACATACCCACCGACATAAAAAACAACCCTAGCAGCAACCCCTTGAATGGCTTAATGTCCGCTTCCAGTTGATGTCGATACTCGGAATCAGCTACCAGCACACCCGCCATAAAAGCCCCTAGCGCCATTGATACGCCAATTGAGTGCATGAGTAAGGCTGTGCCCAACACTAATAAGAGTGCTGCGGCCGTAAAGACTTCGTGTATGCGCGCTGAAGCAACAAAGCGCAAAGCAGGCCGCAACAGATAGCGAGTAAACAACCAAAAAGCAGCGATAATTGCGATGGTTTTAGAAACAGCTCCCAACGCAATGGCTTGTCCGTCAATTTCGTTGATAGCAGCTAAAGGAATCAAGGCCAATACCGGTATTACAGCAATATCCTGAAACAGCAGAATATGAAGTGCAGACCGACCATGTGGTGTCGCTAGATCCTGCCTTTCTGCTAATAGCTGGAGTGCAAATGCGGTACTGGAAAGCGACAGCCCAAAGCCAATGACACAGGCCGTTGTCCAGGAGTTTACGAACAGTCCGGTGATGGCGGTGATTGTCAGTGTGGTGAGTAATACCTGTGCGGATCCTATGATGAAGATTGCCTTTCTTAATAACCATAGGCGCGACGGCTGTAACTCTAAGCCAATAATAAATAAAAGAAAGACAACGCCTATCTCAGAGAAATGCAAAATACTCTGCGAATCCCTGATCAGATTTAATCCCCATGGCCCGATCACAAGTCCAGCTAAAACATAACCGAGGATTGAACCAAATCCGAACTTTTTCGAGATCGGCACCACAAGGACAGCCGCTGCCATCATAATGGAGGCGGGATACAACATATCCATTGCCATTTTCCTTCCGCAACGTTACTGACTCTATGGGAATTAACTACCCACGGAATAAAACTTAACTGAAAACCAAACGACACTCGAAATCAATCTGAGTACCGAGCCCCTTTCTAGCAAATCAATCGGCCCGCAACAGTGCATCCAAGTGATCTACAACTTCCGCCCAATCGGAATCCCTAGTAATCGCTTCCCGAAGAAAAATCGATTGGGAAGCTGTCCAGAAAACCGCATCGGCAAGATGAATGTTAGAGCTCAACTTATTCTTGCAAATAAATTGCTCGATTGCGACATCATCATCTGGTAATCCCAGTTGTTTGAACAGCG
>JAIPFG010000100.1 GCA_021736745.1 Pseudomonadales bacterium | reverse complement strand
GATTTTAACTCCAAGGGCAGAATCTGTTCTTTAAACCGCCCCTCTTCGATCGCCCGCTGTGCACGATTATGGCTTTGCGCCGCCAACGCATCCTGCTGCTCCCGGGAGATGTCCCATTTCTCGGCAATAGCCTCAGCAGTCATTCCCATATGGACCTTTTCGAACGGACAGTGCAATGCTGACAACATCATATCTATTAGTTTACCGTCACCCATGCGATTACCAAACCGAGCACCCGTTGCCACATAGGGTGCTCGACTCATGGACTCGGCACCACCAGCCACGGCACTCTTACACAAGCCTAATTGAATTTGTTGAGCGGCCGTCACGATGGCCTGCAGCCCGCTGCCGCAAAGTCTATTCACAGTAACTGCCGGAATGGTAGTGGGTAATCCTGCATTGAACGCGGCCACACGGGCTAAATATATATCTTGTGGTTCAGTTACAATCACACTACCAAAAACGGAATGTCCTATCTCCCCTGGCTCGACCTTCGAGCGCGCCACGGCTTCTTTCGTTACGGCTGCAGCCAGATCTCCCGGCGAATGATTTTTTAAACTTGCACCAAAATCTCCCACAGCGGTTCTTACCGCACTTAATACTACGACTTCATTCATTATTATCTCCTGTAAATCTATTTATCAGGCCAGCTACATCAAATCTGCATCAAGTCCCATAATAGTAGCTTCTCCCGCCAATACGCCATCCAGATAAGTTTTTGCGCGGGGCATAATATGCTGGGCATAAAAACACGCAATCGCAAACTTGGCTTTATAAAAATCCTCATCGCCCTCACCAGCAGCCAATGCATGATGAGATATCAACGCTGCCCGCGCCATCTGCCAACCGCCAATGACCGTACCCATTAACATGAGGAAATCAAAGGCTATTGCGCCAGGCGTGTGCGGGCTATCCATTGCATGCGCACGCAACCATTCCGACGCTTGATTGAGAGCCTCTCTACCCTCATTGAATCGATGTTTAATCATCATGAGATCATCACCCGCTTGCGCCAACTCCCTTTCAAACATGGTTAGTTCTGACAACAGCATGGTGAGAGCTTGGCCACCATCGCGTAAAATTTTTCTACCCACCAAATCCATTGCTTGAATACCTGTTGTCCCCTCATAGATAGTAGTAATGCGGGCATCACGCATATGCTGCGCACAACCGGTTTCCTCAATAAACCCCATACCGCCATGGACCTGCACACCCAATGACGTTACTTCCTGTGCTACTTCAGTACACCAACCTTTCGCGATAGGTGTCAGTAAATCAATCCGTGCTTGATAATATCCCCGTTGTTCTTCGGTTTCTGATCGAAGTGCAAAATCCATGGCAGCTGAACTCACGTAGTTTACTGCTCGCGCCGCTTCTGTGAGTGCTCGCATCGTCATGAGCATACGTCTCACATCGGCATGATGGATAATTGCAGCTCGCCCTTTGACTGCAGGCGCTTCCCCCTGTAAACGGTCACGGGCATAAGCAACCGCTTGCTGATAGGAGCGATCAGCAATGGCAACTCCCTGGGTACCAACACCTAAACGCGCATGATTCATCATCGTAAACATACAGGATAGGCCTTTATTTTCTTCACCTACCAAATACCCTATCGCGCCACCCTCATCACCATAACTCATGACACATGTTGGACTGCCGTGAATTCCCATTTTATGCTCTAACGAAACAGCACGTAGATCGTTGTGCCGGTCTAAGCTGCCATCGGAATTTAATAGAAATTTCGGCACAAGGAATAACGAAATACCACGCACACCATCTGGCGCATCCGGCAAACGGGCAAGTACAAGATGAGCAATATTTTCCGTTAATTCATGATCACCCCAGGTAATAAATATCTTCTGACCGCTTACGATATAATGGTCACCATTTCGGACAGCTTTTGTGCGTATAGCCGCCAAGTCCGTGCCAGCCTGCGGCTCTGTTAAATTCATCGTCGCCGCCCATTCACCACTGATCAATTTGGGTAGATATTGCTTTTTAAGCGACTCATCGGCATGGGTTTCGATGGCTTCAATAGCTCCAGTGGTTAAAAGCGGACAAAGGGAGAAAGCGAGATTTGATGCATTCCACATTTCAGAGGTGGCCGTTAACAACAAATGCGGTAATCCCTGACCGCCATATTCAGGAGACTGACTAATCGACATCCAGCCACCTTCAATAAATTGTTGGTATGCTCCTTTAAAACCCTCTGTAGCGATTACCTTACCTTCTACTATTTTTGCCCCTTCCTGATCACCTTTCTGGTTTAAAGGTGCTAACACCTCCGCCGCTAACTTACCGGCCTCTTCTAAGACCACAGCCAGCAAATCAGTCGTTGCTTCTCCGAATCCAGGTAATTGAGACATGTTTTTAAAACCCGCTAATTCGGTGATCACAAACTGCATATCTTTAGTGGGAGCTGAATAAGTTGTCATATTTTTTCTCCTGAACGTCCGCTTAAAAGCGGGGTGGGCCTAATCTATGTCTGAAACTAATTGATCTTTAGGGCTAGAAAAGAAAATAACAAAAACCAAACTATACGTCAATCTATTGACATATTATCGCGAAGACGAGTTAAATAATGCACACAGGAAATCTGGTCATCCCGAGACAACCCCTTCATTACTTTTTCAAAAAAAACCTGCATTAAATGGTTAATTTCATTCAGCGCTTCACGACCACTTTCTGTCAATACAATTCGCTTTGAACGTTGATCCCGCTTATCTTGTATCCGTTTAACATAACCCACCGCTTCTAACCGATTAAGCATAAGGGATAAACTTTGCCTGCTCACCATCAGATATCGACACATATCATTTACCGTCATACCTGCTTCAACTTTTGGCCTGGATAATGCGCCAAGGACAGACCACTGCTGACTGGTTACGCCAACACTATTTAGTGCCAGCGTACCGCTACGATGCATAACATTGGATGTTTGAAAAAGCCGAAAGATCAAACGGCTATGAATTTCATCTAACTCGATATTTTTTTTGCTCACGATCTGCCTCTTGCTCCAATTAACATAAAGGGCCTCCCCCACTTTACACTTAATCTTATTTATGTCAATATATTGACCTTAATGCTAGCCTCAACGCTTTTTCGTATAGAGAAACCTAGAGCGCGCGACAAAGTGATTACCCGATGAAACAAATCAGATATCCATTCTCACCAGCACCTCCACCCGGTATCAGCGTAGAAATTGTATCTGGATTGAAATGGTTGCGTATGCCCCTACCTGGCTCACTTGATCATATCAACTTGTATCTAATAGAAGATTCGGATGGCTGGTTTATAGTGGATACCGGTCTCGGCACTTCCGAAACCCAACAAGCCTGGCAGCAGGTCTTCCAAGGCGAACTCAACAACAAACCTATTAAAGGCATAATCGTTACTCACATGCACCCCGATCATATCGGGCAAGCGGGCTGGTTAACCGAATACTGGCAAGTTCCACTTTACATGAGCACAGGAGAATACCAACAGGCGTCCAAGGCATACCAACCGTATACAAAGACAGCGGCTAAGGAGGCACTACTTTTTTATAGTCGCTTTGGTTTAGAACCGTCTACCGCCAATGCACGCTCCGAATCATGGTTAAACTTCAGCTGGCCTATTGCACCGCTTCCGTCAGAATATATAGCAATAAAAGACGGCGATGAGCTTGCAATAGGCCAGTACCACTGGCAAGTTGTTGTCGGTAGCGGACACTCTCCTGAGCATATCTGCCTTTTCTGCGAAGAACTTAACCTGCTTATATCCGGCGATCAGGTTCTACCTAAAATAACCTCTAATGTGAGCATCTACCCGAGCGACCCTGAAGCTAATCCACTCGCAAACTGGCTGGACTCATTACAAAGGTTCTACCAGCTCCCAAAGGAAACGCTGGTGTTACCGGCGCACAACCTACCCTTTCTTGGATTACATTTCAGAGCTCGGACGATTATCAAGCACCATGAAGAAAACTGTTTCTTCCTTGAGAGGGCTTGCCATAAACCCAAAACGGGGCATGACCTTATTCCCGTCATGTTCAAGCAGCAACTGAATACGTTTGAATGGGTGCTCGCCATCGGAGAGTGTAGCGCGCATCTCAATTACCTCATTTACAATCAACGACTGGAGCGAAGCATCAGTGACCAAGGCTTTTACCTCTACGACCGAGCCGATTAAATTCGTCAGATAACCTCTTCGAGGCTGCCACTTCCTAACATCAGCATCAACAAACGATCAAGACCCAGCGCCACACCCGAACATTCTGGCATACCCTGTTGTAAAGCAGCGATCAGATGTTTATCTATCGGCAATTCTGGTAACTTCCTACTCCGCCGAATGCGGTTATCTTGCTCAAATCTTCTCTCTTGTTCACGCCAGTCAGTGAGCTCCTGGTAACCATTGGCCAATTCAACACCCTTCGCATAGAGCTCAAACCGTCGCGCCACGGGATTTCCCCATTGATCAAGCCCTACCTTTGCCAGGGCACATTGACTGGCCGGATAATCATAGATAAAGGTCAAGCCATCCTGACCTAATTGTGCTTCAATGACATGGGACATCAGTAAATCAAGTAATGCATCTTTATCGTCGATTGAACTCTGATAACCCGTCTGCTGCTTTGCTAAAGTGGTAAGTTCAGCGATATCAATACAGTGAGGATCAATGCCTAGATACCTTAGAAAAGACTCGCGGTAGGTAATTCTCTCAATCTGTTTCCAGCCAGCCACAACTTGCATCAGCTCCACTACTTCATCCATTAGCTCGTGGTAATCCAATCCGGGGCGATACCATTCGAGCATGGCAAATTCCCGTGAATGACGCCGTCCTTGCTCTTCGTTCCGGAACGCTTTCGCTATCTGAAAGATTGGCCCACTCCCTATAGCAAGCAAACGCTTCATCGCAAATTCGGGAGAGGTTTGCAAAAACAACTTCGGATTTACCGTTTGTATACTTTCAATATTTGGATCTGTGGTTGCCGAACTCGACAATACAGCGGTATCAACCTCCAGCACTTCACGCTGTAGGAAAAAACCTCGAATTTTATGATAAAGCTCGGCACGAAGCTTTATTGCTTCAAGCGATACTGTGGGACGCCAATCGGATAATTTCAATGGGAAATTTCTATACTGCTAATTTGCTGACAAAAACATAGGCGGGAAAGAGATTCTTTCGCTACGATCAGATGCTCCCCTGAATCCCGCTTATCTCTTACTATTGATATCCGCTATTTTCCTACTCGGTTTTGGTATTCGCCAGTACGCGTATCAACTTTCAGCACATCACCGATATTGACAAACAGGGGCACCCTCACTACGGCACCCGTGCTAAGCGTTGCCGGTTTGTTGCCTCCCTGGGCCGTATCACCTTTCAATCCCGGATCGGTCTCTATGACTTCCAACTCAACAAAATTAGGAGGACTCACCGACAAAACTGCGCCGTTATAGAGCGTCACGGTATAGACGTCCTGTTCTTTTAACCAATCCAGAGACCCCTCAACCGCTTTGGCATCAGCAGCATGCTGCTCATAAGAACCATCGGTCATCATAAAGTGCCAAAACTCACCATCGGTATAGAGATATTCCATATCTCTATCCATTACATCAGCACCCTCTAGACTATCTCCTGATTTGAAGGTCCGCTCCCAGACACGTCCGTTTTTCAAGTTTCGCAATTTAACGCGATTGAATGCCTGCCCTTTTCCGGGTTTTACAAATTCATTCTCTAGAATACTACAAGGATCCCCATCCAACATTACCTTAAGACCCGAACGAAATTCATTGGTAGAATAGCTAGCCATGTTGCCTCACTGTGAAAATAGCTATGAAAAATTCGGACGTAATGATACCTCGAACAGAGCCCTTAGTACACGCGATAAGTTGGCAGTCAGAGTTAGCTAACTCTGTCACCAGCCTCAAGGAACTGTTAGAGGCAACAGAAAATCATATTGGCCACATCGACCCGTTACTCGTTGGGAAATTAGATTTTCCGATCAAAGTGCCTAGACCTTACCTGTCCCGTATTCAGCCCGGGAATCCTCATGACCCCCTACTCAAGCAAGTGCTGCCCTTAGCACTTGAAAATATGATTACCCCCGGCTATTTAACCGATCCCTTAGCGGAAGCTGAGAGTCATGTGCCACCGGGAATAATTCATAAATATCAGGGCCGCGTTTTACTTGTGCTGACCGGTACTTGCGCAATAAATTGTCGCTACTGTTTCCGTCGCCATTTCCCTTATGAAAACCACCAAAACAGTATGCGGCAATGGCAACAAACTTTGGATTACATTCGGCAGAATCACAGTATTAGCGAGATCATTTATAGTGGCGGTGACCCATTAGCCAATAATGACTCAAAATTAGCTCAGTTAACTCAGAGCATTGCACAAATACCTCATGTTAAAAGACTGCGAATACACACCCGCTTGCCGGTTGTTATACCCCAGCGTGTGACTGACTCGCTACTTGAGTGGCTAACAGCGACGAGGTTACAAACTTCAGTTGTATTGCATGTCAATCACGCGAACGAGCTGGATAATGCTGTCGCCCACTCACTACAGCGGTTACGGCAGGCGCAGATTTGCCTGCTTAATCAGAGCGTTATCCTGAAAGGGGTTAACGATAACAGTCAGAGCCTGATCACGCTTAGTGAACGCCTATTTGAAGTAGGCGTTCTCCCTTATTATTTACATCTTATGGACAAGGTACAGGGTGCCGCCCATTTTGATATAACTACACATCAGGCACAAAAAATAGTTGGTGAAATGGCAGCACAGCTACCTGGCTATTTAGTACCAAAATTGGTTAAGGAAATACCAGGCCGAGAATCAAAAATACCTTTAATGCCAGCATCTTAACCCTCTTCAAATAATTCATCGGTATCACTGGCCAAACACTTCAGTTACGCCTATATTTTAAGGGAGGTTGTAAACAGGCCATTGTAATGTATCCTGTCTTGCTGTCTTCAATAAAGATTAGTATGGTGCTTATATCCCCTCAGGCAGTCCACTCCAGGGATATTAGAGCCACCGTAACATGAATAGGCCGTTTCAGGTATTTCCTAGCGCCAATCATAGGATTTATCTTGAGATTACAGCACAAACTATTTTGCGTTTTTTGGAAACAATATTTAATGCCAGCATCTATTGGGTCAGAAGAACTTTCAATAAACGAGCGTACATTGCGGACTTTATCGTTTTGCGAGCCAACGCCTCGTCACATGGAGGAGTGGGTAAAAAATTTACCCATGGTCAACCTTGGTGAGGCCTCACGCCAGCTATACCACGCCATCATTGAACTAAATCAGCTCATTATTGAACCTGACATTCGCATCAAGCTTTTGGAGTTATTAAGAACGCCCATCCAATATATCTGTAAATCGTTGAGCAAACACTACCTGAATCAACCGGTGATTCTACCGGAAAAAGCCCGAAAAGTGGCGCGCTTGGCAATGGCGCTGGATAACCACCTGGCCATTGGCTATAAGATAGTCGTGCATGATAATGCTAAGGTGGATCACTCTCTTCTCGCCCGCAAATCAAGAAAGACTTCGACGATTGCCATCCATCGTGCTATCTCGAGCCTTAGCAAAGTCATTGTCCGCTCCTGTGAACTGTATATTCATGCTCCTGAAAAAACCTGGCAAGAACTACATAAGCTCTATCTCATTGCAGAATCCAATAAAGTGCAAGATGCGATTGTTGAAGATAAAGACAATGTTTTTCTAGTGAAATCCACCATTGCCGATGCTTACAAACGTGCCATCATGCTTGGCTGCTGTAATCCCAATCAAGTTAGACAAAGCGATATTAAGTGTATTTACGAGATAACAGAAATTTGGAGCAAAAAAGTCCAGATCACACCGGTCAACAATAATTCATCCTTTGTCGTCAATCTTGGCAGTGACGCGCCGCCAATCCACAGAGACTTAGCTCGAAAAAAGATGAATCTCTTTTATCGCGCAATTGATTTGACGCCTTTAGTGCAAATGCTGAAGGAATATCTCTCGCAATCAGAAGGTATTCACGATGCCTTTGTGAAAGGCATTACTGTACCCAAATCTATCCCCGAAGACCTCGTTCGTTACCTCGTGAAAGTTTGGAGTTCACTCACGGAACGCTCTTTTTCGCGGGCCGAAAGCAATAAGCAAATACAATTAAGCATCGGGTTTAGTTCTGCGCATTTTTTTGTCTCTGGCGGAGTCGATTTTGATACTCAGCTCCAAAGAGGCTCGAAAGCAAAAACCAAACCCAAGCACGAAGCCTTTATAGCCCAGGACAGGAAGCCCAAATATCAACAAAATGATGCTTGGGCGGGAGGCTATGATGTCGGCAGGGAAGAACTTCCAATCGATCCTCAACGCCACCTAGCGGCTGTAAACTACTCAATTATAAAAGACCAAGAAGTAGTCAAGCCGGATGAAGATGAAATATTGATAAGTTCTCCGAAAACACCAACCCAGTACAGCGCTAAATTAATCGACACCAGCCCCAATGGTTACCGAATAAAATGGGAAAGCATGGTACCTAAAGAAATTAAAACTGGAGAAATGGTCGCTATCAATGAAGGCATTAGCCATACCTGGAGCATTGGCGTCATTCGCTGGATCAACAACCAACAGTCACCGGCAGAAGCACAGATGGGTGTTGAACTGATTGCGCCGGGCGCAATACCCTGTGGCGCCAAAGTGGTGACAAAAAGCAAACGTCGATCAGATTACATGCGTGCTTTATTGCTACCATCGACACACACTCCTGGCCGATCTGCCACCATTTTCACCCCGAATCTCCCTTTCAAGTCGGGAGTTAAAATCATTGTCAACCAGTATGGTGAAGTATCACACGGCCTATTAGGTGAGCGCATTTCCAATACCGGCAGCTTTTCACAATTCGTATACCATCCCGATACAGGGGTCGATGTCAGAGATGAGTCTGATGATAACATTGAGGATTTGTGGCCGGATATATAATGCCTCCAGCCATTTCATGACAACCGTATTAAGGGAGTGCAATACCATGCACTCACCTCAACCCACAAGAGCACTAATTTGTCCGCATGCAAAACGAAAATGAAACCGTTAGATTACTGATACTTGATACTTCGCAAAATGATGCGGAGGATCTCGTCAACCTGTTGCGCAATGCCGGAAGGGCAACTCAAGCGCAATTAATTGAAAATGAACAGCACCTATCAGAACTCCTTAACAACAAAACCTGGGATCTGTGCTTTGCTCACCTTCGCTCGACCGATCTAACTCCTTTTCAGGTTATTACTCAGA
>JAIPFG010000099.1 GCA_021736745.1 Pseudomonadales bacterium | reverse complement strand
GGGGAAGCAGTTCATCCTGTTGCGGATAAAAAGGCTTCGAAGTGCTGGTGGGAGAGCGCTTGAGAGATTAGAACAGCTTTCCTGCCCTGTCCATCCTCGAATTTCCGCCCTCAGTTAATCTATTATCAATTGTATGATTGATGTCAATGACCACCTGTTGCGGTGGATCGGTCCCCGGGGCGTCCGGGCCGCGGTCAAGCTCATGGGGATGCTGCTGATCATGATCGCAGTGCAGATGTTTTTGGACGGGGTCAAGGAGTACATGGGATAAAATCACTGCCGCGATTTTATTAGCGTTTCGCTTCGCGAAACGGAGAAAAGAGTTTCCATATATCTTACTCCAAAATTGCAATCCCCATCTCCTGCGCCACAAAATGAGGAGGAAGGAAACCTATAAAGCAACGGGCTTATGCACGATTATAAGGTTGATATGGGGGCAGTGGGGGGATCTTCCCGGAAGCCGTGAAAAACTCGGAGCCAAGTGGCCGTAGAACCGAACAGGGACTTGATTTCGGAAAATAGGTTGAAGGCTACCCGGCCACTGTCCAAATTTGCAGGGCATCCATCGCTGTTCGGTTCAACTGCCACTAAACTCCTCAAACAGTTTCCCGTCCTCCGGGAAGATCCCCCCACTGCCCTGACTGCAGCCTTAAACTGGTACATAATTCCGTAAAGCAATAGACCCCTAAAGTCCCCTTGATTTCAAAACCAGAACTTCCGAAGGCACTCCAAATGGAGTCAATATTTTTTGATGTTCCAACTGCCACCGCTCATGATCGACGTATGCTCCAAGGTGAACAGGACGGCAACCACCCACAATAGACGGACGCATGCGGAATACCGCCATCCAAAGTGACGATACGATCCGAGACGGCAGGGTCACACCTTTTGTGAGGCTCGCGAGGCAGACAATGCCGCGGAAGCTCGCAACGCGGCGTGACTCCGAGAAAAAGCGCCGAATGTCTTCCTCCGATAGGAGATCTAAAACGTAGTTGGAGACAACGCGGTCAACTGAATGATCGGAGAGCGGAAACCGCACGGCACCATCGGACAATATCACCTTCGCCCGCTCGCCGTATGCCTCCAACCGTTTCTTGGCTAGGCCGACCATAACGGGGCTTATATCGCAGCCGAGATAAACGGCGGAGGCAGGCAAGAGTTTTTCAAGAATCCGAGCCGCGAACTTACCTGTACCGCAACCAAATTCGAAAACGCTCCTGGCGTTTTGAAAGCTCGCATGGGCGATAAGCTCGTCAAGTGCAGGGTCTTCGTAAAAGCTCTGGCTGTCCTGCTTTTTGCCGAATCTGTCGTAGTATTCCCGCGCGGCAGAGTGGTTTAATACCTGTTCTTTTTCAGGCATGCATATGTATCTCCTTGTCCCCTGCCCAACGTCGGCTCCAATGCCCTTGATAGGCGGGCCGTATGCGGAGCGAAGCGTAGCTCACGGTCCGCCCTATCAGTTTTAATATATGGTAAGTTAAGATGTGACCCGGTTGTTTCCGTTCCGGGAGGATGAGCCATCCGTGTACCGGTTGGTTAGCCATTTATTTCAATGCCATTCTCCTGACACCATTCCCTGAGCGCTGCCTTTTGTCGTTCATCTTCAAATTTGTACCATGTATCAAGGAGGCCTTTTCCGTCTAGAAAAGCCTTGTACCTTGAATAGGCTCCTCTGGAACGAAAAAAAGCGTAGATTCTGTCCAGTTCCTCAGGGATGTATTCGGATGTGAACTCAAACACAAGAGACTTCCCGAGTTCAAGATCGTTTTTATGGGGAATACTTATGTACCTCTCCGTATCATCGATGTCATCGGGAAGTTCATCAGAGTCACCCAATTCAGAAGTATAAAAAGTTTGTCCGGTTTTTTTGCATAAATAAGCATGATGCATGAATTTTTTATTCATGCTAACGAAGAGGAAGGCATTTTCTATGTCATCGAATAAGATAGTCATAATTCATTCCTTTCAGAGAGGAACCAATGGAGTCGCATCTTAAATATTAACTTTTCGGCATCAGCATTTGGAATACTTGATAATTAAGAGGTGACCCTGTTGTTTCCCTTACGGCGTCAGCGCCGCCGCGCTTTCCGCAGTCAGGTTTAGCCCTTTGTTAGGATTTTCTTATTTTTGCCCTCGCTTCGACGATAAAGCCCTGCCATCTCACACCCTTTTTTTGTTTCTCTTCATTTAGTTGACCAAGTAGATCTTTAACGGCCGCTGATCCTGGAACTAAAGCATCTGCACCTACACTAAGTAATGTTTCACCTAGTGATTTGTATGTTTCTTTGGGAGCTAAAAATTTTAGGAAAAGGTCTCTTTCCGCCTCTTCTAGTTTCGAATCAACCTCGTCTTTTATTTCCTTAATCTCCTTGCCCGTAGCCGAAAGAGCTTCGGTGTTCATCCAAGCCCTAAATGATTTCAGAAATGCACTTTCTCTTACTTCTTCAACACAAGGATGATAAGGCCCTTTTGGGCAAATAAATTGGGGCACGTTTTCAAGAATAAGAAGCTCAGTCAATTTTAGTTGATCATTGAGTGATGATTCTGACCTAAATAATCTTGTTGAAAAACTGTTAGTTAACAATTCTACGTTATTAGGAAGCCTTTCGGTCATTAAAATATCATAAATTACATTATTTAAACTCCAAGAGTTCCCCCCAAGGACTGCTTCACCTATTTTTATGCCATGAGTATGGTTGTCAGCAGCAGCATCCCAGTAAATACCTGCACCCTGCTTAACCATCTCATAGTCAGCAGAAGAGTTTCGGAATTCTTCAATAGAGGTAGGGTGAAATATTGTATCCCCATCTGGGAGCCAATTTGGGTCAACCTCTGGGACTTTTCCTTCTTCATTCAAGAATCTCACATAACTTAAATGGCGCATATTGTCAGGACAAAGACTTTTAGTTAAAAACCAAATCTCGTCATATAGCAGTAATGCACCAAATGCGCCCTCAAGTATTGGATTTGGAGAACTAGACAAATCAGCCTCAGATCGTGAAGCTTTGTAACGATAATCGTAGTATATAGGCGTTGATAAACCTACAAAGCCGATTCTCTTCATAAGTATATCTCCTGAATCATACCATTGTTAATAAATGGAAAATTTTCCTGTATATCACCCTTATTATATTTCATAGGGTCGGGCCTGCGTAGCTACTTGGTGAAATAATATTTTCTTCAAAAAATAGCGATTATTTAGCATTAAATTGCCATTTTCGGCATGAAAATCGATACCGTAAGAAAATGATGGCTCTCTGAGTTTCCATGCTGATTCCGTTTTTCGGCTTTTACGGCTTCGTGCCAGGTACCCCAGTTTTTCCTTTATATCATCAACAAACTTTTTGCGCCCTACCGCCACGCTTTCGGTCCACTGGATTTCCCTTCTCGAATTTGAGAAGAAACTCCCGCTTATGGCACCGATCTTTCGGGTCGGAGCCAACGGCGGAGCCTGATGCGTAATATGCCATATGTATCCGGGAATGTGGTAACGTTTGGCAGAGGCACGACGTTTCCTTAGACCATCATTTTCAAAACCCAAAATAACCTTTTAAGGCCATTTCGAGACCCTATTTTTACGATTTCTCTTACGTTTGCGGATGCTTTTTCAGGTCCGATCCCAGGCCCAGTCTTGTTATGCTTTACTATTTTGGCAGCATACTAAGTAGTTTTTGGATAAAGCCACTTTGTTGTAACGCCACGAGATTAGCCAAAATGCTTGTTGTATTTGCAGCACCACCCAACCATTCAAATAGACGTGTTTTAGATACTGCCTCTGCGGATTTTTCAGGGCCCTGTTCTTGTGTTTTCAACAAAACTTCAAGCGCTTCAATCAATAGATTTGGTGGCGTGTTTTCAGGCAAACCAAGTGACTGTAAAGCACCCGGTGGATCTCTATGTTCAATTGCCTTTTTGCACCCGATTATTTTTGTACCTGAAATATCAAGTTGAACACTACCATCTGTGCTTATGCCTGTACCACAGTTCTCAATGTGGCAATCTATTATTTTAATTGCCATGAAGGTCTCCTTTTATAAACATAACGCCTAAATCAGCAGAGCGGCCCTTTGCGTCCGCTGAATTTAATGGTTGTGCAAACTATTTGTATTTATCGCCAGCAAGAGTGCATAACTCTATACATCTCTTCAACCAAGTTTCATACCAATACCAACAACCTGCAACCTCAACGCCATAACCTTTTCCAGGATTCTTCGCATCTTCAGACTTCCACAATTCGACATGCTCTGGATTAATTCTGAAATTTGGGTAGCCGGCATCTTGTACGGCCGCAACTATGCCACTTGGTCTGTATTTTTTCTTTTCGACCTCTTTCTTTACCCAATACTCTTTATCAATTGCTTTAGCCAAATCAGATTTAGGATCTATGAACTCCACAACCTTATCAGCCTGCCCAGGTCGGTTAACGAGCTTCTTTTTAAAGAGGAGCCGATAAGAATAATTAGGGCTATTGTATTCTTCATGGTCTAAAGCCCCATCAAATTCCAATATGTATGCCTTGAGTCGACTTGGGATTTCCCCCTCAGCTTTTTTCCCTTCAAACTGTTCTTCAGAAAGCTCTATAAATTGTAAAGAATAACTTAGGTATTCATCTAAAGCATGCTTGTTTCCAAATAGCGCTTTTATGTAATGATTGTAATTTAAAATGCATGCCTGATAACGACCACTCAGGAACTCATCAAGTGATAAGGTCATTTGATGCTCTATTTCGTGGCGAAGCCCAATCAAAAATCGGAGGTTATTGGCTGAGTTTTTATCAACTGGTGAAAGCTTTGTGTTTAAGCATCTTTCAAGTTCCCAATATTTATACGCTCCCTTCTTAGTTCGGTCGAAAAATCTCCTTTTCCCATGTTGCTGGAAATATCTGTATTCAATTTTTTTTGAACGGAAATAAGCATGTAACAAATATGTCCATGATATTATCATCAAGACAATGAAGGTTTCGGACTTGAATTTTATCAAAGGGTCGTTGAATATTTTTACTGCTGAGAGGGCGGCTTCTTTAGATTTCAGAAGGAGTTCATCCTTTATAGAGCCTATTCTGCGTTTTGCCATCTCTATTCCTCATACAGTTGCACAACATTTGCCTGCAGCCGGTCCAAAATCGCGCGAGCGGTTTTGGATCGGCTGTATGGCTTGGTTGGGCATTTTTTATAATAATATCGATCCTGAGTGCCAACCAAGATCTATTTTTTGAAGCTTTGGTGCGTTATATTTTTCACGCAAATATCTCATAACAGCACTTTCATCTTTACGATCAACATCTGAATCAACTATGTAAGCATAGCCTTCCGCCTCAGCTTTAATTGGATCACAGATTGAGTCTTTAAAGATTGCAGTAAATATTGAATTTTGTAATTCGGTATCCTTTGGTGATAAAGGATTAAAACACAGTTCAACCTGGCTAAGGGTAGACACTATTGCAGCATCTAAAACATTTCGGTATCGGAAAAAATCGCTATCTCTATAAAAATAGCAGGGGCGATGGTAGCTGTCGCCATCTAAATCAAACATTTGTGTTTTTCCGTATAATGCCGCCTTAAACTGTTCAAATTGCGCATCCTTCACGTCCCCTATAGCACAAAGCCAGACGATCCGAAAAAAATTTTGATTCCCATAATTGATCAACTGATCGCAAGCATCCCTAATGATGCCTGATACAGTATTTTTTCTTACCAATGGTTTGTGTTGACCGTAGATTTCACCTTGTTCTAATGTTTTCTTTTTTTCGATCACTTCATTTTTATCATCTTCCCTCGATTTCACCTCAATTAAAAAAATTTCTCCGGCGCACGTGACTTTGAAATCAGGTCGTTTTTCACCTTTAACATCGGATTCAGGGATTTTTTCCACAGAAAATCCCCATTCTTTCATCTGAAGGCCTATTGCTTCTTCAATATTCATTTTCTGTTGCCCAGCGTCACAAATAATCGGTGAAAATGAAGCGCAGCGGAGTTTGCATCCGTGCTAATTTTCTTTGTTAGGATCCATCCTCCAGTTCCGCGATCCGAGTGAGTATGAAATCGGCGACTTGCTGTGGGGTATTTGAGGTGCCGTCGATGTAGCCATCTATCGAGAGAACCCCATCGACCGGCGCATCGTCCAGCCTGACGAACATCACCCGATCGTCTTCCTTTGCCTTGATTATGTCGCGGACTACGCGCCACTCCAGGCCACACCATTCCTTCACGGCGTATGCAGCACAGAGAAAGACTACAACCAGGTCGGACTGATCCCGGTAGATGCGCTGGAGAAGTGTGTCAAGGTTGGGGCGAGCCAGCTGTGCCTGATAGTCGAAATCGTAGAATACGGAATCCTTGCCAAGGGGGCCACGCAACGAATCGACAACCTGCGTAACATACCGTCGTTTCTCTCCAGGGAAGGAGACTGCAACTTTGAACTTAAGGCCCTTGAGGACTGCCGTAGAACGATCGATTTTCACCAAAGACTGTTCGATGGCCAGACGTTCGAGTGCCAGCAGGGAAAGCGAGAAAGGATCCGGCTCAATTTTGTGGGCCCGGTCCCTACCGGGATTCGATTGCGAAAGGTGGTACAGTAGAAAGTTCAGCCAAATTGCCACGGGATTCCCGTTAACGACGGCTGTAGGTTTCCCGCTCGTCTCTATTGCACTTTCCTGTTCCTGGATCTCGGAAACGACTCGGCATTTAATGTCGTGTGACTCCCTTTCGCTGAATAGGCTACCCGCACGGGCTGCCATCCGCACGAACAGCGGCGTGCCGGGACCCTCGATGACTCCCATGAACGACATTTCCGAGCCCTGCAAGCCCCACTGCAGATTGCTCTGCTCTAAGTTGTTCATGAACCGCTCAATTCCGCCTTCAGTATCCGTCTGGCCATAGTACTGCCACAGCATTATCGCGTGATTGGGGTGCCTAAACCTCCGCGACATGAAGGGGCCACCGTTCTGTATGATATGATAGGTATGGAATTGGATGTCGTGGAACTTCGCCGCCTCGGTTTCAAACACATCGATTAGGCGTTGAATCTCGGTTGACTTGTCCTTCAACGACATGAACTACGATCCCCCCTTTGATTCCTCGCCGTTAATCAGCCGCGCGGCTTTTTGCGTCGGCTGAATTAGCCTTGTTATGCATATACACCTATAATCAACTGAACTCTCCGCCCAAATACCTATAATTCTGTGAATATGCCTCTAATGCTTTATATCCTTTATCCAACTCTCTCTGAACTAGTTCCTTCGACTGTTTTGGGCGAAGGATGTTTTTTCTATTTTGGGGTCGGACCATCACATGTATTTAATATAACAGCGAATACCAGTCAAAAATGGCGGATTTTCGCATCTATGTCCGCGTTTTCGGCCACAAAAAGCGCATTATGGGTAACCACCGGTTCCCGCAATTCCATTCCCTCGGCCAACGGCGGTTTTCTCCTACCCAAAGCACGGAAGGGCAACTTCTGCTGAACAGTATCAACGAAGGCTCTGCTGCCGACGGCGATGCCCTCTGTCCAGTGAGCCTGATGCGCGCCGCCGGATCTTTCGACTTCTGCTTCCACCCATCCCCTGTGAGCTTTCCAAAATGAATCGTAATCCGTGTGCCAAATGAAACCGGGAATGTAGTGGCGGCTTGCTCTGGCCATTGAAGCACCAAACCTGGGAAAATTCTATATGCTTCTTTTTGACTCTGAAAAACGCGTTATAGGCCTATTTTGAAGGCCTGATTTCAAACTATTATTTGCTATTACAACAAGTTGCCGTGGTCCGACCCCAAGATCATGCTTGACCAAGACCAGGGACAATAGAGAGGGCAGATTTTGCTGTGGCTGATAGTCCTGCTAATAGGTCCTCTTCTCGTTCAGTTAATTCCATAACATAACCTCTATCATAATCAGGATTTTTTTGGCCGTCTGGTTAAGCGACAGATTGTGTGAGGTTGTTTAATATTTTTCTTAATTCAACCTCAATTTCTGCATAAAGAGGTGAAACTTCATTCGCAAATTTTTTTTCAAGTTCCTGTTGATCAGTGTAACGATTGTTGGTCTTGGTAGCTGAATATATAATCTCGGCACTTCTTTTATAATCAGACAAAATATCAAAAAGTCGAAGAGTTTTTAATTCCAATTCTTGTGGAACCAATGCCAATTTACCCTTTATGTTCTTTAAATAGCTATCGAAGCTGTCGTTTAACTTCACCAGTCTATTCCCACGCTCTTCCAAATAACAGTATTTAACAAATAGTCCCGTCTCGTTATAGAGAGAATAAGTGTCGTTAACAATTGATTGAATGCTCTCTTTATTGCTGTGTGTGCCATAGATCTTTTTATCTTTTGGTTTAGGCCAGAATGAGAAAATTGGTGGGACTATAATAAAGAATATACCAGCCCATAAAATCAGCCTCGGTGAAACAACTGAAGATTCAAATAGGTTCGGCAATCCAATACTTAATAGCAACATTCCGATTCCAGGAATTAAGCTTAATAGCAAATATTTTCTCAAGCCATCTCCTATCAGATAATCCCGTTTGGTAGCTGAGTGGGGACCCATGTCGTTGTATAAGGCTTTTGGAAATTATACTCGATCACTCCATTCTGTATTTTACACACAACACCGCTAATCAGCCGCACCGTTTTTTGTGTCGGCTGAATTAGCCTTGTTGGCTGACTTCCTATATAGAAATCTTGTACCCGGAGGCCTTGAGCTCCTTTATGATCGCGAAACCAATACCTTCAACGTCCATCGTGATCTTTTTATAGATCAACCCATCGATATCGCTCGGTCTCGATACGTCACCTTTGATTAAGCAACAAACCCTGCTCCGAGTAAGCTTTGCAACGAAGAAGCCAAACTCGAAGATCACATTCGGACGGGCTCTCAATTCAGTCTTTCGGCTGTCTTCGGGCACATCCGCCTGGTCAACTGTGTAGGCTATTTCATCTGGCGTTAATAGAATGAAAGCGAAACCGACATCACTATGTTTTTCGAATTTCTCGATTATGGTACGCCCCTCGTCTGGTTCACGATGTAGAACGATTGGGACCAGTCCAATGCCTGAAAGAAAGACCTCCAACTCTGTTTTTGTCTTGGTATCATGTCCGTGTACAATAAAAACCTTATTGGAAAGAGTTGCCACAGGTGCTGTAGTTTGCGCTTTCTTGAGTTCTCCAAACACGTCATCGGCAGCGATCGTCAGAGTGTTTTCGAGTGCAGCGATGAGCAAAGACTGCTGAAATTCAAATTTGTCAGATCCATTCCCCCTCGTCCTAACCGTTATCCCCTTTACGAGCAGCTTGAGGGGAGGCGCATCTTCATCCAGAATTTCGGGAAGCAGGTTAGATAGACGTGTCTTCCATGCCAGGCGTTCAGGAGTGTCATTCCCTCCCCATCGGGTGCATTCCCATTTAGTGGCACCCTGCAAATTGCCCACGGTTGATTCGATAAAGGTTTTCCAACATGATCTTCCAACGCCCGCAAAGCAGCGTGCTTCGAAGAAAAAGCATAACTTCAGCCTTTTCACGCTTCCAAA
>JAIPFG010000098.1 GCA_021736745.1 Pseudomonadales bacterium | reverse complement strand
GGCCACGGCATTCATTCTGTTTGTCCTTGGCTTATATCTTGTGCTCCATAGCCCATATTGCTGCTTCCACACGGGATTTTAGGCTAAGCTTTTTGAACAGGTGCTTGATATGAACCTTGACAGTTCCTTCTGTGATGTCTAGTTTACGGGCAATGTGCTTATTGGTCATCCCGGCAGAGAGAAGCTTTAGAATCTGCCGCTCGCGTTTGGTCATACTTCTGATATCGACCTTGTTGTCTTTTCGGCTTTTACTTTGAATGGCAAGGGCCAAAAGTTCGGTTAGCTCACTGCTTAATACCAACTGTCCATTGGCGGCAAGTCTGATTTTTTTGATGAGATCATCCGGCTCCATGTCTTTTAACAGATAGCCGTCTGCACCTGATTGCAAGGCAGCTACGACGTCTTCTTGATTATCGGAAACCGTAAACATCACGATACGAGAGGTGACCTCAGCTTCACGCAAGGCGATAAGCGTTTCAATACCGTTCATCCCCTTCATGTTCAGATCGAGCAATATCAGATCAGGATCAAGGTTGGAGGCTTGAGTGAGTGCTTCCTCTCCACTGGAGGCCTCGCCAACGGCTTCAAGATCATCTTCAAGCGCGATAAGTTGCAAGACACCTGTTCGTAATAGCGGGTGATCATCGACCAATAATATGCGCGCTTTATCTGTCATGCGGTCCTCGTATTATTTTCCAGGGTTAATTGTGGCGTAAAACATAATGAAACCAAAGTACCTCCCTCTTCCTTAGCGCTGATGGAAACACTGCCATTAAGGCTTTTTGCCCGCTCAGCCATAATCGATAGGCCGTAGTGATATTTTTTGGAGGCTTCTTCGTGAATACCCACGCCATCATCAATAATGGCAAAAGTGGTCTCTCCGGTGTCAGTTTCATCGCAATTAATGTTAATACAGGATGCGGCTGCATGTTTTACCGCATTGGACACGGCTTCACGCACAATTTGGAGGACATGAATATCTTCATTTGGCGTCAGTTTTGATCCCTGCATATTGTAGTTAAGTACTATCGGAACACCACTAAATTGAGTAAATTCTTTGACTGTTGCTTTTAACGCGGCATGCAACGAGGGTTGGGTAATCTTGAGGCGGAAAGTATTCAAGAGTTCCCTGAGATTTCGGTAGGCGGCGTTGAGCCCTTCCTGTAATTCGTTACTGACTGCCATGATAACGTCTTCTTCTGCATGCCGACTCAGCAGTGTTTTCAGTCGTGTAATTTGCATTTTCAGATAAGAAAGCGACTGCGCAAGTGAATCATGCAGCTCGCGTGCGATGACAGCGCGTTCTTCAAACAACATCAGTAGCCGTTCCTGAGTATCCTGATGTTGCAGACTGTAAGCTGCCGCCAGCTGATCGGCAACATTTTGTATCAGCTGTTTCTTCCATGGGCTGATGGGATAGGGTGACTTGGTTTCGGCATAGAGATAACCGTACTGATTTTGACCTTCCATTAACCCTGAGATGATGGCCGGTACACGCTCATTAGGACGCTCTTTCATCAAAGCGAGAAGGCTTGGTGCATTAGCGAGTTGTTCCGGATCAATATTGTCGGTCGCACCAAAATTGATCAGTTCATAATAATTGCTGTCGACAGCAGGTTTATAACAAAGGAGCAGGTATTTAAGTTCGGCGACTTGGTGTAGTTCAAGCAAAATAGAACGGACAGAATCCGGGTCGCTATTGCTGGCCAGCTTTTTGCTGGTGTTGTAGAGAAACTCAAGAGTAAGATTGCTTCGAGTCAATTCACCGGTTTTTTCAGTCACGGCATCTTCGAGTCTTTTATACTGATCGGAAATAGACTCGGCCATCTGATTATAGGTTTGTGCGAGAAGCCCCAGTTCATCCTGATTTGGATTAATTGAACGAGCTTTAAAATTCCCCTGTTTGAACTGAGTCGCCAACTCGACCAATTCAGCCAAAGGGATAATGACCGAAGCATTCAGCAGATACATTACCCCATAAGCAACACCCACGGTGCAAAAGACGCAAAAAAGTGTAATGAGCCCCAAAATCCTTATCTTTTGTTCAGAATCAATTTGAAGCGCGAGGACAAAATGATCGATCTGGTCGACGAATGTGTTTACCTGGTCCAGGTATTGATTACTGAGTGCTTGGTATTCGGCAGACCCCGGTTGAAACTGCTGGAGCTGATTTAACATGGGGACAATACGTCTTTTCCATTCCGTTTCCACCAGTTTGAAGGATTTTCCCGGTTCGAAGTTCTTGTCCGAACGACGTATATCGTAGAGCTGTTCGCTGTTGAGTTGCGATGAAAAGTTTTCGATGAGGTCGTCCAGCCTTTTTTCATTACGACGGTAGTCGTAAGATCCGCCATTATTGATCAGTTTCGTTTGGATTCTGAGTAAGGCGGTACTGATACGGTAGGTTTGCATCCGCAGCGAACCAGCCGCATTGACAGCGGCAGCGTGTGTGCCTGCTTGTTGGATAACGAAGATGGCGGCAACGATGCTGATGAAGGCAAGTATGGTAATACCGGCAATGGCCAGGCCAAACCGATGGGAAAGTGATTTTTTTAAAACCTGACGTTGAAACATATCGGTCAGAAAGCGGGCGCTACTACTAAATAGTAAGGAGTAAATTTCTTCATGGTAATTAGCATAATTGTATATCCTAACTTACTGATTAAAAAGTCCATTTAGGGTTTTTGATGCTACCACTTAAGTGGTAGATCAGCCAGCTACCTTAAACTATTCACCTGACTATAGTTGATCCAGATCAAAAACCTGAGCTTGCTCCTCTATATATTCGGCATTGCAACAATTCAGTCAATCTTGCAGTTGGTCTGGGAGCATTCAATGGTAGCTAATACTTCAAAAAAATGGTCGGTATTGACCATGAACACATTGGCCTTCGCTTGCAACTTTGCAGTGTGGACCATGTTTTCTATCATCGGGATTCGTATCAAAAGCGAACTCGGGTTAACGGATACAGAATTTGGTGTTTTAGTAGCGACACCGATTTTAACCGGTTCTCTAACACGATTACCACTGGGTTTGTTAACCGATCGTTATGGCGGTCGCATCGTCTTCTTTATCCAAATGTTGCTGGTGGCCATACCGACTTATGGCCTGGCATTTGCGACGGAGTATTGGCAGTACGTTACCATTGGCCTCTTTGTTGGTCTGGCCGGGGGTTCTTTCGCTATCGGTATTGCTTATACCTCGGCCTGGTTTGAAAAGGAACGGCAGGGCACCGCCATGGGCATCTTTGGTGCTGGTAACGCGGGGGCAGCAATCACTAACCTGGTGGCGCCAATGATTGTTGTTGCGGCAGGCTGGAGAATGGTCCCTCAGGTTTATTCTATTTCGATGTTGGTGATGGCGGTTTTGTTCTGGCTGTTTACCTATAACGATCCTCATCAAGAGGAACGTGTGCGTTCGGGAACGCATAAATCCATGGCGGATCAATTGGCTCCGCTGAAGGAGTTACGGGTTTGGCGTTTTGGTCTTTATTACTATTTTGTCTTCGGTGGCTTTGTCGCTTTGGCCCTGTGGTTGCCTAAATATTACGTTGGTGAGTATGGGTTAGATTTAAAAACCGCCTCTTTCATTACCATGCTGTTCACCTTGCCATCGGGATTAATTCGAGCAGCGGGTGGTTGGGCTTCCGATAAAGTGGGTGCCCGGGCGGTTAACTGGTGGGTATTTTGGGTTTCCATTGCTTGCCTGTTCTTCCTGTCTTACCCGCAAACCAGCATGATTATTCACGGCATTAAGGGTGATATCACATTTACTGTGGGCCTAAATGTCTGGGTCTTTACCGCATTGGTATTTGTGGTAGGTATTGCACAGGGGTTCGGAAAAGCCAGTGTTTATCGCATTATTCATGATTACTACCCTGACAATATGGGTTCCGTCGGCGGAATGGTTGGCGTAATTGGTGGTTTGGGCGGATTCACTCTCCCCATCTTTTTCGGCATGTTATCGGATGCCTTTAATATTCGCAGCTCCTGTTTCATGTTGATGTTCGGGCTTGTTGCCGTCTGTTTGATCTGGATGAACTACGCGATCCTGCAACTGAAGCGGGAGAGTGATTTGTTGTAATCCTACCGATCCCCCGAAGTTTCTTCGGGGGATTTTTACTGTGGGTGAGTATGAATTTTAACAAGTATTTACATAGAGAAGCTGGAGAGACATATGTCTGACATCAATAAATGGGACGTTGAAGACCCCGCATTTTGGGAGTCAACGGGGAAAAAGGTCGCGAACAGAAACCTGTGGATATCTATCCCCAGCCTGTTGTGCGGCTTTGCGGTTTGGCTGTATTGGGGGATTATCACCGTACAGATGCTGAATTTGGGTTTTGCTTTTGAGAAGTCGGAACTCTTTACCCTGATGGCAATCGCGGGGCTGACGGGAGCGACACTTCGTATCCCCAGCAGTTTTTTCATTCGTCTCTGTGGTGGGCGAAATACCATATTTTTTACTACCGCCTTGCTGATGATTCCTGCTTTGGGTGCAGGTATTGCACTACAGGATAAGAATACACCGCTGTGGGTATTCCAGTTGTTGGCCTTATTGTCTGGCTTTGGAGGGGGTAACTTCGCTTCTTCCATGTCAAATATCAGCTTTTTCTTCCCTAAAAAAATGCAGGGTTTGGCGCTTGGTTTGAATGCCGGGCTGGGTAATTTCGGTGTCACTACCATGCAGATATTGGTGCCACTCGTCATGACCTTTGGCCTGTTTGGTGCCTTGGGTGGGGATTCCATGGTATTGCAAAACTCCAGCGGCACACTGATTGGAAAGATCTCGGCCGGGACCGAAACCTATATTCAAAATGCGGGTTTTGTTTGGTTGCTGATTTTAATACCGCTCGCATTTGCCGGTTGGTTTGGTATGAACAACCTAAAGGTGGCGCATGTCTCTCCAGATATCGGCGGGCCTGTTCCAAGCTTTATCATCATCATGGGCATGTTACTGATTGGTATGTTTACTTCGGCCTTGGGCTTGTGGCTTATTTTGCCGGAGAGCGCCAATGGTTCAGGTTATAACGTTCCGAAAGAGCTGGTATTGGTGGCCGTGGTGGCGTTGACCATTTCTTTGATGAAATTGATTCCGGGTGATATTAAAACCAGTCTGAATCGGCAATTCAAAATTTTTGATAACCGCCATACCTGGGTGATGAGCGTCATCTACACAATGACCTTTGGTTCCTTTATCGGATTTTCGGCAGCATTTCCCCTCGCGATTAAAGTGATCTTTGGTTATACCCATGTGATGGGGCCGGATGGCGTAATGGTCCATAGTGCAACGAACCCTAATGGCCCTAGCGCATTGATGTATGCCTGGATGGGTCCTTTTATCGGCGCCTTAATTCGTCCTGTCGGCGGTTGGATTGCGGATAAAGTGGGTGGGGCAATGGTCACCCAGATTGTATCGGCTGTTATGGTGTTATCTGCCATTGGGGTCGCTTATTACATGAAAGCAGCCTATGCCTCTGCGACACCTGAAGAATATTTTGTCCAATTCTTCCTCCTGTTCCTCATCTTGTTTGCGGCGACTGGAATCGGTAATGGATCAACGTTCCGTACTATAGCGATGGTATTTGATAAAGAACAAGCCGGGCCGGCTTTAGGTTGGACTTCGGCGGTAGCCGCCTATGGAGCTTTTTACATTCCAAAAGTATTCGGTGAACAAATCCAGGCAACCACACCTGAAAATGCGCTCTACGGTTTTGCCGCCTTCTATACGGTTTGTATTCTGATTAACTGGTGGTTCTATCTGCGTAAGGATAGAAAGGAAGTTTTTGTTAGTTGTCCCAAGTGTGGTGAAGAGTTTAGCCTGAAGAGCGATAACGAATTCTATAACCCCTAATGTTGGAATGGATCAACCCCGTCCTGCTGTATCTCTTTATGCTGTTGGACGGGAATCCTAAAGCGGAATGTGTGAGGGGAGAGCCTCCTCGTTAAATAAGCGATAAGTAGAGATTTATGTTATGAGCCACTTTCTTGATAGATTGCAGTTTTTTAAGAAAAAGCAGGGTGAATTCGCTGATGGTCACGGCGACGTCACCAATGAAAGCCGGGAATGGGAAAACAGTTACCGACAGCGTTGGCAGCACGATAAAATTGTACGTTCAACGCACGGCGTTAACTGTACCGGTTCCTGTAGCTGGAAGATTTATGTTAAAAACGGTCTGATTACCTGGGAAACCCAGCAGACCGATTACCCGCGTACCCGCAATGACCTGCCTAACCATGAGCCGCGCGGCTGTCCCCGTGGCGCCAGCTATTCCTGGTACATCTACAGTGCGAACCGTCTGCGTTATCCAATGGTGCGTAAGCCGTTGTTAAAACTCTGGCGGGAAGCACGGCGAGCGCATTCGAATCCAGTGGACGCCTGGGGTTCGATTGTTGAAGATCCGGTGAAAGCCACTTCCTATAAATCAAAACGTGGTTTGGGTGGGTTTATTCGTTCATCCTGGGATGAGGTCAATGAAATTATCGCCGCAGCTAACGTCTACACCACGAAAACGTTCGGGCCGGATCGGGTCGTAGGTTTTTCTCCGATCCCGGCGATGTCCATGGTTTCCTATGCCGCTGGGTCGCGTTACCTGTCCCTGATTGGTGGCGTCTGTATGAGTTTCTATGATTGGTACTGTGATTTGCCTCCTTCCTCACCGATGGTGTGGGGTGAGCAGACCGACGTGCCGGAATCGGCGGATTGGTATAACTCCAATTACATCATTGCCTGGGGTTCGAACGTACCGCAGACACGTACTCCCGATGCCCACTTCTTTACCGAAGTGCGTTATAAGGGCGCCAAAACGGTTTCCGTGACGCCGGATTATTCGGAAGTAGCGAAACTGACGGACCTTTGGCTCAACCCAAAACAGGGTACCGACGCCGCGTTGGGAATGGCCTTTGGTCATGTGATTCTGAAGGAATTCCACCTGGAAAATCCTAGCGAATATTTCACTGATTACGTGCGCCGCTATTCGGATATGCCAATGTTGGTGCTGTTGGAAGAACATGAAAACGGCACGTTGAAACCGACGCGCTTCATTCGCGCCTCGGACTTGGCGGATAACCTGAGTCAGGACAATAATCCGGAATGGAAAACGATCGCTTATGATGAAAACACAGGCGAACTGGTTTCTCCGCTAGGCTCAATAGGCTATCGCTGGGGTGAAGCGGGAAAATGGAATATCGAAGCCCGTGAAGGTAAAGAGGGTAAAGAGACACAGCTGCAACTGTCTTTGGTAGATGGTGAAGCGAATACCGTGTCCGTTGCCTTCCCGCACTTTGCTGCGGATCAAAGCAACGAATACTGGAACTACTGTGAGCATGACGAAGTGCTGCCTCGGAATGTCCCGGCGCGTGATTTAAAATTGGCTGACGGCACCAGCGTTAAAGTTGCCACGGTCTTTGACCTGACCATTGCCAACTACGGGATTGATCGTGGTTTAGGGGGTGGTAATGTCGCTTCCAGTTATGACGATCTGATTCCATTCACACCCGCCTGGCAGGAAAACATTACCGGCGTATCCCGTGAGAAAGTGATTCAGGTAGCGCGTGAATTTGCTGACAATGCTAATAAAACCAGAGGTCGCTCCATGATCATTGTGGGCGCGGCGATGAATCACTGGTACCACATGGACATGAATTACCGTGGTCTGATCAATATGCTGATTATGTGTGGTTGCGCCGGTCAAACGGGTGGCGGATGGGCGCACTATGTCGGACAGGAAAAACTGCGTCCGCAAACCGGCTGGACACCACTAGCCTTTGCCTTGGATTGGCACAGACCGCCGCGTCATATGAACTCCACTTCCTTCTTCTATAACCATAGCTCGCAGTGGCGTCATGAGAAAGTCAGTATTCATGAAGTGCTCTCGCCAATGGTGGATAAGTCACAATATCCGGAAGCGATGCTGGACTACAACATTAAGTCAGAGCGTCTGGGCTGGTTGCCGAGTGCGCCCCAGTTAAACAAAAACCCATTGCAGATTACACGTGATGCGGCGGCAGCGGGGCAAGACCCGAAAGACTATCTGGTTGAGCAGTTAAAAAGCGGCGGTATTCGTTTTGCCGCAGAGCAGCCGGATAGTCCCGAAAACTTCCCGCGTAATATGTTTATCTGGCGTTCTAATCTGTTGGGTTCCTCCGGTAAGGGGCATGAGTACATGCTCAAATATCTGCTGGGCACCAATAATGGTGTAATGAACGAAGATAATGGCAAACGTGGTGGCATTATTCCACAGGAAGCCGAGTGGGTTGCCGATGGCGCGACCGGTAAACTGGATCTGGTCACCACACTGGATTTCCGTATGTCATCCACCTGTCTGTATTCAGATATCGTGTTGCCAACGGCGACCTGGTACGAAAAAGATGACCTTAACACCTCGGACATGCACCCTTTTATCCACCCGCTCTCAAAAGCGGCAGATCCGGCTTGGGAAGCACGTTCGGATTGGGATATTTATAAGGGTATTGCAAAAAAATTCTCCGAAGTAGCTGAGGGTAACCTGGGTGTGGAGAAGGATATCGTCACGATTCCAATGCAACACGATACCCCGGGAGAATTGGCGCAGGCGATCGATGTGCTGGACTGGAAAAAAGGTGAATGTGATCTGATCCCTGGTAAAACGGCACCCAACATGGTGGTGGTTGAGCGGGACTATCCCAATACCTATAAGAAGTTCACTTCGGTTGGTCCGTTGCTGGAATCAGCCGGTAACGGCGGTAAAGGCATCGGCTGGAATACGGATGAAGAGGTCGAGTTTCTGCGTGGTCTGAACCATCGCGTTACTGAAGAGGGTGTAAGCAAAGGTCAGCCAAGAATTGAAAGTGCAATCGATGCGGCGGAAATGATTTTGACGCTGGCACCAGAAACTAACGGTAATGTGGCGGTTAAAGCCTGGGATGCGCTGGGACAGATTACCGGTCGCGATCATAAACATCTGGCCGAACCCAAGCACGAAGAAAAGATTCGCTTCCGTGATATTCAGGCGCAGCCGCGCAAGATTATTTCTTCGCCGACCTGGTCCGGTCTGGAGGACGAGCACGTCAGCTATAACGCCGGTTATACCAACGTCCATGAGTATATTCCCTGGCGCACGCTGACCGGTCGTCAGCAGTTCTATCAGGACCATCAGTGGATGCAAGCCTTTGGCGAGCAGATGATTTCCTATCGTCCGCCGGTGAATACCAAGACCATTGATCAGGTGAAAGGCAAGAAACCTAATGGCAATAAGGAAATCGTGCTGAACTGGATTACGCCGCACCAGAAGTGGGGAATTCACAGCACTTACTCCGATAACCTGCTAATGCTGACGTTAAACCGTGGTGGGCCGATTATCTGGGTATCTGAAGTGGATGCGAAAAAAGCCGATCTGGAAGACAACGACTGGGTAGAAGTCTTCAATGTCAATGGCGCGATTACCTGCCGGGTAGTGGTGAGCCAGCGTGTCAACGAAGGCATGACCCTGATGTACCACGCCCAGGAGCGAATCATTAACGTGCCGGGTTCAGAAACAACGGGTACCCGCGG
Organism: Pseudomonadales bacterium; assembly: GCA_021736745.1. GTDB lineage: Bacteria > Pseudomonadota > Gammaproteobacteria > Pseudomonadales > IMCC2047 > JAJFKB01. Next base: position 4 of record JAIPFG010000098.1, on the reverse strand, counting down.
CGGT
>JAIPFG010000097.1 GCA_021736745.1 Pseudomonadales bacterium | reverse complement strand
TTTGCCAAGGATTTGCTAGCAATCCAAACCTGGCCAATGATCTCAGCCGCCGATAAGTTACGGTTGAACCCCTGTTTTCCTGTAGAGCAAAAGCTGCAATCGAGCGCGCAACCCGCCTGTGATGAAACGCACAGTGTGGTACGAGCGCCTTCCGGGATCAGTACGGTTTCTACACAGCTGCCACCATCTATCCGAATCACCCACTTGGCAGTACCGTCCTCTGAACGTTGTTCATGCACCACTTCTGGCCCACGAATTTCGGCGACTTCCTTCAGGCGCTCGCGCAAAGCCTTGCCGACATTTGTCATGTCATTAAAATCGGATACGCCATGATGGTGAATCCATTTCATAATCTGCGCGGCGCGGAAACGTTTTTCTCCGATTTCCAGAAAAAACGTTTCCAGTTGCTCCAACGTCAAGCCTAACAGGTTAACCTTAACGATTCCTACTGCATTCTCTTGGCTGGACATCACTATTCTCGCGCACGCCGCTGGCAATATGAATTAACGAGGGCAGATTTCACTAGGTTCAAAGAAATAGGCTACTTCACGCGCAGCGGATGTCGATGAATCGGAACCGTGTACTGCATTGGCATCTATCGTTTGCGCAAAATCGGCACGAATCGTACCCGCTGCAGCTTCCTTCGGATTTGTTGCGCCCATTAACTCTCGATTAAGCGCCACTGCGTTTTCACCTTCCAACACTTGCACTACGACAGGCCCTGAGGTCATAAACTCTACCAAATCCTTGAAAAAGGGACGCTCACGATGCTCAGCATAGAAACCCCCAGCCTTTTCATCATCCATATGTAACATCTTGGCAGCAATGATTTTTAAACCCGCTTTTTCAAAACGACTGTAAATTTCACCAATTACATTTTTCGCTACAGCATCAGGTTTAATAATGGAAAGAGTACGCTCAACGGCCATTGATTTTAAATCTCCTGGAAATAATTTAATAAAATGAGTGGATAGTATTCAAGATCGCGGATTATAAGGGTTTTTCAGGAGAAATAGTATGAAAAGTCTTAACCTGAGTTAAGCAAAGAGACGTTTGTATAATAATGCAGACGGGCGGCTCGACTCATCGCCTGGTATGATGCTGTTATAGCCTATTCAGCCTCTTCTATCCAAGCGGCTTGAATGGCTTCCAGAATTTTTTCTCCACAGCGGTTGGGATCGTCATCAAAATCATCCAGCGCCATCACCATATCGCGCAGATCAACAAAATTAATCGTCAGCGGGTCGACATGATCGTGCCGATCGGCCAGTTCAATCGCAATATCCTGCACATCGGTCCACTTCAAGCTCATGCGGTCTTACCTCTTGTCGTAAGGGTCATTAAATTTTAGCTTCTGACACTTGGTTGATTGTGTATTTCGGAATTTCAATCACCAAATCTTCATCACCAACCTCTACCTGACAGCTTAAACGCGAATCCGGTTCCAGACCCCAGGCTTTGTCCAGCAAGTCGTCCTCCAGCTCATCAGACTCTGCCAGCGAGTCAAAACCTTCTCTTACGATGACGTGACAGGTCGTACACGCACAGGACATTTCACAGGCATGCTCAATTTCAATATGATTTTTAAGTGCTACTTCAATCAGGTTATCACCCACCTCAGCCTGAATCACGGCTCCTTCCGGACAAATTTCGTTATGGGGTAAAAAAATCACCTGTGGCATGGAGTTATCCTAATAATTAACGGTGGTTACTCTTGTTTATCCAACTCTAGTTTATCCAGAGATTTTCCTGACAACGCTTTCTTGATGCTTGCGTCCATACGACGAGAAGCAAATTCGCTGCTGGCCTCACTGACATGTTCTATTTCACGGGTAATTGCAGCAAGATCCTGACTGGTTAACGCCCGCATCAGGACTGACAGTTTGTCGGTTAATTGCTCTCGTTCTTGCCCGCTAAGAAGCTCATCACCATCTTCCGCCAAGGCATTGGTAACGCTTGCTAATAGGGCTTCTCCTTCTACCTGCTTTTCACGCAACTGACGCGCGGCGACATCATGCTGGGCATAGTCGATCGAGTCCTTGATCATTTGCGTTATTTCTTCATCGTTCAATCCGTAAGACGGTTTCACCTGAATGGTACTCTCTGTACCCGTACTCTGTTCTTTCGCTGTCACACTCAAAATACCATCAGCATCCACCTGAAAAGTCACTAAAATACGCGCCGCCCCAGCCACCATCGGTGGGATTCCACGTAATTCAAAGCGTGCCAATGAACGGCAATCACTCACTAACTCACGCTCGCCCTGCAAGACATGGATCGCCATAGCCGTTTGGCCATCTTTATAAGTGGTAAATTCCTGTGCCTTGGCAATTGGAATGGTGAGGTTACGAGGAATAATTTTTTCAACCAACCCTCCCATCGTTTCAATTCCCAGGGACAATGGATTTACATCCAGCAGCAGCATGTCTTCACCGGACTGATTGCCCACCAGCACGTCGGCCTGTATCGCGGCACCAATAGCCACCACTTCATCAGGATCAATCTCAACCATGGGTCGGGATCCAAACATTTCCCCGACTCGGGAGCGCACATAAGGAACGCGGGTTGAACCACCGACCATCACCACGTTTCCTATGTCCTGCTCTTTGAGTTTGGCATCACGCAAGGCGCGCTTACACACCTTCAGAGTCTTGGCAACCAATGGCTCAATCAACTGATCAAACTCTGCCCTGGTAATAGTTTCCTGGCAGGATTGTTGACCCCAACGAAAGCTTAAACTCGTCGATGCCTCAGTGGTTAGTCGTTCTTTTACCTGACAGGCCAGCTGTAATAAATCACGGGACTCCGAGTGATTGAGCCCCTCACTGATACCTGCTTTTTTAACCAGCCACTCCGCAACGGAATGATCAAAATCGTCACCGCCAAGTGCTGTATCGCCAGCAGTAGAGAGCACCTCAAATACGCCTGCGTGCAACCTGAGAATAGAGATATCAAATGTCCCCCCTCCCAAATCATAAACAGCGATAACACCCTCTTCCTTTTTATCCAAGCCATAAGCCACCGCAGCGGCTGTTGGCTCATTCAGCAAACGCAATACATTTAAGCCAGCCACTTTGGCCGCATCTTTGGTAGCTTGGCGCTGCGCCTCATCGAAATAGGCCGGCACAGTAATGACCGCTCCATCCAACTCCCCGCCAAGTGCTTCTCCTCCGCGAAGGGCCAATACTTTGAGTATTTCGGCCGAAACATTGACCGGACTAACATCACCCGCGACAGTGCGAATGTAAGGCATCCCTCCAGGCTCTTTTTCGATAAACTCAAAGGGCATTTGGTTGCCAAATGTTTTTACATCATCAACTCCACGACCCATCAACCGTTTGACTGAGCTAATGGTGTTCAGCGGATCTTGTTTTGCCGCCTGCTTGGCCTCATCGCCAACGATCACCCCATCTGTACAGTAACGGACTACAGATGGTAAAAGCCTGCGCCCCTGCAAATCCGGGATGACTTCGGCACTACCACTACGTACCGTTGCAACCAGAGAATTCGTTGTCCCCAAATCAATACCCACTGCAAATTTGTGCTGATGGGGCTGTGGGCTTTGTCCGGGTTCTGATAGTTGTAACAGGGCCATAGTTAATTCTCTAAATCTTTTAAACGCGCAAAAGTGCGCTTACTTTAATAATCGAGCAACTCTTCCTCTAACCGCTCCACCTCATGTTGCATTTTAACGACAAATTGCATTTTTTTAACCTGCTCAACCGCTTTATCCAATGTTTCCGGTGGCAACTTATCCATCTGCTGCCGAAACAAGGCTTGATAACTATTCAATTGTTTGCTCAATTTAGACCCAACTTTTTCAAGTGCCGCCTCGGGATCTGAGGCATGCCGGGCTTGGTCGAGCTCTTCACGTAATTCAATTTGCTCCATCAAAAACTCAGGATCCATATTGGTAGAGTTATCTTCAGAGAGATCTACTCCCTTAATTTTCAACAGGTAACTGGCTCGCTTGAGTGGCGAAGAAAGGGTCTGGTATGCTTCATTAATATTAGCGGTATACTGCATCGACATTAGCTGGTCGCGTTTGGATGCGTGCGCATGGCGGTCGGGGTGCGTGCTACGCTGAATATTACGGTAGGTTTTGGAAAGTTGGTCTAGGTCAATATCAAATTGTTCGGCTAACCCAAACAGTTGAAAATAGTTTTGTGAAACTGACACAGAATTTATACGCCTTCATAATTGCTGCTTTAATGCTGCGGAATCAAATTTTAAGATTGAACCAAGCCCAGCCTTTTAGATATTAAAACTTTCGCCGCAACCACACTGACTACTCACATTGGGATTGGTAAACTTAAACCCTTCATTGAGCCCTTCCCTCACAAAATCCAGCTCGGTGCCGTCCAGATAGGCAAGGCTCTTTTCGTCCACGATCACTTTGACACCGTGTCCTTCAAATATTCGGTCGTCCTCAGCCACTTCATCTACAAACTCAAGCACATAGGCCAAACCGGAACACCCGCTGGTACGAACGCCCACGCGAATACCGATGCCTTTACCACGCTGATCTAGCTGTCTGGAAACATGAGCTGCAGCCGCTTCAGATACTGTTATCGCCATAATAATTCCTAGCAACTTCCTATTGATTCAAACACTTTACGCCTAAGCCAATACCGCCGCATCAGGATTTAGATTCACGCTTTCTTTTTAAGTCAGAAATTGCTGCCTTGATCGCATCTTCCGCTAATACTGAACAGTGAATCTTAACCGGGGGCAAAGCAAGCTCCTGGGCAATATCGGTGTTTTTAATTTGGGTTGCCTGATCTAAGGTTTTACCCTTCACCCACTCTGTTAACAACGAACTTGAAGCAATCGCCGAACCACAACCATAGGTTTTAAATTTAGCGTCCTGAATGATATCGTCATCACCCACCTGTATCTGTAAACGCATGACGTCACCACAGGCTGGCGCACCAACCATTCCGGTGCCAACATCGTCCGCATCTTTATCCAAGATGCCCACGTTACGCGGATTTTCATAATGTTCCAATACTTTATCGCTGTATGCCATTTTCCTAACCTCTCAATTCTGCCTTTAGGTACGCGCCTTAGTGCGCGGCCCACTGGACAGTTGATAAATCAATTCCGTCTTGATGCATTTCCCACAAGGGAGAAAGTGATCTCAATTTTTCTACGGACTCACGCACGTGGCCAATCACGTAGTCCACATCGTCTTCGGTAGTAAAACGACCGATAGAAAAGCGGATTGAGCTATGCGCCATTTCATCATTTAAGCCTAAAGCGCGCAACACATAGGAGGGCTCCAAGCTTGCCGAGGTGCAAGCCGACCCTGAAGAGACAGCTAAATCTTTCAATGCCATCATCAGAGACTCACCTTCAACAAAATTAAAACTTACATTAAGAATTCCAGGGACGCGCTGATGCTCGTCGCCATTCAAATGCACCTCTTCCATTTCGGAAAAACTACACCACAATTTATCTCTGAGCTTCTCAATACGTGCGTTATCTGCCACCATTTCTTCCTTCGCAATACGGAAGGCTTCACCGATTCCTACTATTTGATGGGTTGCCAAGGTGCCTGAGCGCATACCACGTTCATGGCCACCTCCGTGCATCTGGGCCTCAATACGTACACGAGGTTTACGTCTGACATACAAGGCTCCAATACCTTTTGGCCCATATATTTTATGGCCGGAAAAAGACATCAGGTCCACTTTCATCCGCTCTAAATCGATTTCCACTTTACCTGCGCTCTGCGCAGCATCAACGTGAAAAATAACGCCTTTCCCTCGGGTGATTTCTCCAATGGCTTCAATATCTGTTATCACACCAATTTCGTTATTCACATGCATGAGGGAAACTAAAATCGTATCATCCCGAAGTGCTGCCGCAACCTTTTGCGGCTCAATAATGCCATTGGCGTCGGGTGTTAAATAGGTTATTTCAAAACCTTCCCGCTCCAATTGTCGACAGGTATCCAGCACCGCTTTATGCTCAATTTTAGAAGTAATAATATGCTTACCCTTTTTGCCATAAAAATGGGCGACGCCCTTAATGGCTAAATTATCTGACTCCGTGGCTCCTGAAGTCCAAACAATCTCCCGGGGGTCAGCATTCACCAAGTCTGCTACCTGTTTACGCGCATTCTCTACTGCCGCTTCTGCTTTCCAGCCAAAAACGTGTGATCGGGACGCCGGATTACCGAAATTGCCTTCCAACTCCAAGCATTCAATCATCTTTTGCGCAACCCGATGATCCACCGGGGTGGTCGCCGAATAATCCAAATAAATTGGTAACTGCATTAAAATCACTCCAAGCTTATCGCTACATTTGTTCGTTCACGGCAGCACTTTATTTCCTAAAGAGTTGCCTCAATGTCGATTAAATCCGCCGATTGCTTTTGGTTTAACCGTTTAATATCAATGGCCTGGCGTTTCGCCACGGCCCGGACTTCATTTCGCCTCACCAAGTCACCCAAACTGATTTTACTTAAAAAATCATGAATCTGATGACTCAAGTCACTCCAGAGATGATGCGTTAAACACTCATTACCATGCTGACAGTCATTGTCACCGCGACAAAGAGTCGCATCCACTGACTCATTTACCGCATCGACGACTTCCGCTACGCTAATAGCATCACCTTCTCGCGTTAATTGATAACCACCACCTGGGCCACGCACACTTTGTACCAACTCCCGTTTACGTAACTTGGCAAATAATTGCTCCAAGTAAGACAGAGAAATATCCTGTCGCCCAGAGATATCAGCCAAGCTAACCGGCCCTTGCCTACTGTGCAAAGCCAAATCAAGCATTGCTGTTACGGCATATCTGCCTTTGGTGGTTAAACGCATAAGACGTCTCTCATTGCTTCTTTAAATATTCGTGAGAACAATTATGCTAAAACCAAGCGTTTTAGTCAAGTATATATCCGATTATTTTAGTAGGGTATTCTCAGCAGCGGCAGTAGAATTATAATGTTTTAGCGCTATCGATAGCGAGTATTTTTGGGGAACGCATAAGCCTTCTTAAATTTTCACGGCGCAAAGGGATTGCACGATACGATCGGGCTCAGGCATGAACCCTTGTTGAAAATCGATAACATCCATGGTTGCCCCAAATGTATTTAATAACTCATCCGGCGCCAACAAAAATTCAGGATTTCTCGGCCTGCCATATTTTTCATTCCCCTGTGCAAATGTTTGATATATCAATAGGCCTCCAATACTTAGTGAATCACTTAAATGCCGCAACAGTGGCCGGTGTAAATAATTGACCACAATAATGCCGGAAAACTGAGCTTCGCTAAATGGCCATGGTGACCCACCCTCCAAATCATACGCCATGATGACCGCTGATTTGTTCGCAGACAAATCAGCTAATCCTGAAACATCCCTGTCAAGAAAGGTCACCCTGCGGCCATCGCTTAAGAAATATCGCCCATTGCGCCCACCGCCGCAGGCCAAATCCAGTACAAGCCCTTCCGGGACCCGCTCCGCATAACGTACAACCCAAGAGGATGGTGGTTTTGGATTTATTTTTTCATCAAAATTCATTGGGTTTAACTCCTTTTTGCATTATGCAATATGCAAGCCAAATGGTTTCTGGTAACGAGGATGATCCCTCTTGTAGTCTTATGCAAAAATCTTGATTTAGGTCATTAGCTAATTTGGCCATTCCCCTATTATCCGTCCTACACGTTTCCAACTGGTAGTATCCATGAAGCAATGCGGCCACACTGCGTGGGATAGTAGTTTAATTCAAAAATACAACTATTCTGGGCCTCGCTATACCTCGTACCCAACTGCTTTGCAGTTCTCGGATACTCTTGATGTAGAAAAAATGCAGTGTGCCCTCGCTCGACTTGCAAGTAGCGAACAGCCTCTTTCGCTATATCTTCATATCCCATTTTGTGCACACCTTTGCTATTACTGCGGCTGCAATAAAATCGTTACTAAACGGCACGATAAAGCAGCCCCCTATTTAACGAGACTTTATCAGGAAATTGAAACCAAGGGACAAAGTTTCGAACGCAAGCGAATGGTAGAACAGATGCATTGGGGCGGCGGCACCCCTACTTTCCTGAACCAGGATGAAATACATAGTTTAATGGCCCACCTTCGGGCTTATTTTAACCTGCTGGACAATGATTGCGGCGATTACTCTATTGAAATTGATCCGCGTGAATGTACTAAGCAGAAACTGCACCTGTTACGCTATGAAGGCTTTAACCGTATCAGCCTGGGTGTTCAGGACATCGATCTCAAAGTACAAAAGGCTGTCAATCGTATTCAGCCCATAGAACTGGTCGAAGACCTTGTCGAGCGAGCACGACATATTCAATTCAAATCCATTAACATGGATCTAATTTACGGCCTACCCTTTCAAACGACAAAAAGTTTTGAAAAAACGGTAGACCGTATTATTGAATTATCTCCGGACAGATTATCCGTCTTCAATTATGCACATTTGCCGGAACGATTTACCCCTCAACGACGATTGAACGCCGAGGACTTACCTACTCCGGATGTTAAGCTAGCCATCTTAAAAAATACCATTTCGCAACTGGAAGAAGCCGGTTACGTTTACATCGGTATGGACCATTTCGCCAAACCCACCGATGAGCTGGCAATTGCCCAACAACAAGGGCAACTCCATCGTAATTTTCAGGGTTATACTACCCACAAGGATTGTGACCTTGTCGCGATGGGTGTCTCATCCATAAGCCATATTGGCCCCTATCTCTTTCAAAACAGCCCAAACCTGGAAGCTTATATTAAAGAAATTGATGCTGGCAGAATGCCCGTTGTTAAAGGGATAGAAGCCAGCCGTGACGATCAGATTCGTAGCGAAGTAATTATGAACCTGATTTGTCACTTTGAACTCGATAAAAAGCAGATTTCCCGTCAATTCGAAATTGATTTCGACGAGTACTTCGCCGATGTTTTTGAGCAGTTGGAAGCGTTCCAACAGGATGAATTGATTTATATCGAAGGCAGCCAGATTAGGGTTTCTCCCACCGGACGCCTGCTGATCCGCAGCATTTGTATGGCGTTCGACGCTTACCTTCCCAAACAGGGCGCCACAACCGCTTATTCCCAGATCATTTGACCGTTCAATAATAGAAGGGGCTCAGGGAAAGGTTATCCATGAGCCCATCAGACTAAAATTTTAAAGCCCCTTAATGCAACAACTCAGCGTAGGGTAAAAATTTAATACGATCTCCGCATTTGACCGTCGTACCTGGTGGCACAATGGCAAAACCATTAGCCCAACAGGTAGACGACATCACGCCGGAACTCTGATTATCATAAATAGAAACCAAAGACTCCCCCTGTTCATTATTGTTTACCTGGGCGCGCAAATATTGTTTCCGATTGGATGCTTTATCAATTTCAAAATCCGCCACCATTGTCAATTCCTGAGGCAGCACATCATTAGCCCCCTGATACTTGAGCAGAAAAGGGCGGCCCAATAGCACAAAGGTAACAAATGCTGACACGGGATTACCCGGCAATCCAATGATAGGGATACCTAGCACTTCACCAAAAGCCAAGGGTTTACCCGGCTTAATCGAAATTTTCCAAAGGTGTAGCTGGCCTAACATTTCAACAATCGGCTTAACGTGGTCTTCTTCACCGACTGAAACACCACCGGTAGTAACAATGCAATCAGCCTCAGCCGCCGCCTTACGTAAAG
>JAIPFG010000096.1 GCA_021736745.1 Pseudomonadales bacterium | reverse complement strand
CATGGAGCGTACTGCACTATCAAAAACACTAACCCAGTTTACAGCGAGCGTGAACGCTGCAAAACGCTCGCAATCATCAGCGAAATACGGTTAAATCCGCTTTTGAAAAATTGCCCGCTGATCTATGTTCGGAGACACTGATGTTTGAAAAACTAGAACGTTTACCCGCTGATCCAATTCTTGGTTTAATGGCGGCATACCGTGACGACCCAAATCCCCATAAAATTGACCTGGGTGTCGGGGTTTATAAGGATGAGCAAGGCAATACACCGGTCTTGACCTCTGTAAAACGGGCAGAAGAAATTATCCTCGCTGATGAAAACACTAAAGCTTATTTGCCACCCACCGGCAGTCCGGACTTTACTCAAGCTATTCAGAAATTGTTGTTTGGCGAAAATCATCCTGCCTTTACGGCAAAGCGGATTGCCACTATTCAATCTCCCGGCGGCTGCGGTGCATTACGCCTGGGTGCAGATTTTGCGCTACGCTGTAATCCTGAAGCAACCGTCTGGGTTAGCGATCCCACCTGGGCAAACCATATTCCGTTACTGGGAAATGCGGGTCTTAAATTAGCGAAATACCCTTATTACGATTCCGCCACACATGCGCTGAAATTTGATGAAATGGTATCAACATTGCGACAGGTTAAGCGCGGCGATTTAGTCTTATTACATGGTTGTTGCCACAACCCCTGTGGTGCCGATCTCACCAAGGCACAATGGCAAACACTGTCAGAAATGGCCGAACAGCAAGGTTTTGTACCCTATATCGACATCGCTTATCAGGGATTTGGTAAGGGGTTAGTGGAGGATGCTTACGGTGTTCGCCTGATGGCCGAAAGATTACCTGAAGTAATTGTCGCAAGCTCTTGCTCCAAAAATTTTGGTATCTACCGCGAACGCGTTGGCGCTCTATCTATCGTCACCGACAGCCCGGAATCCGCTATTACGAGCACAACACAGGCAGCCAGTATCGCGCGCGGCATGTACTCCATGCCACCCTCGCATGGTGCGGCAGCAGTAAGTCTTGTCCTAAATATGCCTGAGTTACATCAACAATGGCAGGTCGAACTCACCGATATGCGGGACAGAATTAATGCCATGCGTGAGTTATTGGTAGAAAAACTGACAATGAAAAATGCCAGTCAGGATTTTTCCTTTATCCAAAACCAACTAGGCATGTTCTCGTTTCTGGGAATAACAACCGAACAAGTCCACCAGCTACGTGAGCAGTACAGTATCTATATGGTGGACTCAAGCAGGATCAGTATTGCGGGAATGAATCATACGAATATCGACTATTTAACAGACTCAATCATCAAAATTCTTTAAGGACTCAATAAAGAAGAAGAGTCTGGTGATGGGTTGGCCAAACCAGACTCTGAGGAATTGAATTAAAGGTCGTCCATATCCTCGGTATATTCAACCAAATCCGGACTGCGATCAACCTTAGAGGCGCCAAAGGCACTCACCAAACGGCTACGGGCAGTCACTGAGCGGTATTTTTTCCACACCCGCTCTAATTCGGTCGTTACCGGCTCTTCACCTTTACACACGGCAACGAAATGCTTCTCATCTCGCGTCATCGGGGCTCTTTCCCCAGACTCCAACGCAATTAATGAATTACCATAATTATGGAGTAATTCTGCTTCGGCGATAGTGAACTCGCCGCAACGCCTAAACCCGATAGGGAACCTCTCGTTATCATAAAAAATACCGGAGGGTTCGATTGCCAGTGGTTCCATAAAAACACCTATTTCTAAAATAATGACAGACATATTTTTTAGCAATTATGGTTAAGCTCTGGCGAGCGGTAAAACGAAAGTTATTTATCTTTACCATAAATAACTTTAACTGAAAGAGTTGAAAATCCTGTGTTTTTGAGCGAGGCTACCTTACTATTAACACGAGGGAAGCCCATTAAATTGCTATAGCTTTCGCGTAAAATCTAAGGCAAAATTGCTAGCCCTTTGACGCTGACCAGGAAACCGGCCCCTCTCTACAGCCAGCGCCAATTAAATACCTATATGCTGCCTCTGGAGATTTGAATTGAATCAGCAACCCGATACCCCTTGGGGATATAAACTCTCCGCTGAACTTTACGGCATTGATCGATGGAGTAATGACTATTTCGGTCTGTCTCCCGAAGGCAAGGTTACCGCCAAAACCCTTAATACGGCGGTACCTTTGCTGGATATAGTTGAGGGCATGTTCGAACGTGATTTACAAATGCCGGTACTGCTGCGCATTGAAAATATTCTGGATGCGCAAATTCAACGCCTGAACGAGGCCTTTAGAAAGGCCATTAAAGAGCAGAACTATCAAGCTGCCTACCGTGGTGTTTATCCCATCAAAGTCAACCAGCAGGCTCAGGTGGTTGAAGAAATAGCCCATTTCGGCAGCCGCTATCAGCATGGTTTTGAAGTCGGCAGCAAACCGGAAATGATCGCTGCGCTTTCGACCGTCGAAGAACCCGGCAGCCTGATTATTTGTAATGGTTACAAAGATGAAGAGTTTATCGACCTTGGGCTGCAAGCCATACGCCTGGGATTTCTCTGCTTTTTTGTCATCGAAACACCGGCTGAGCTCCCCATTATTATTGAGCGCAGTAAAGCATTGGGAGTAGAGCCAATGATCGGCCTACGGGTCAAAATGAATACCAAGGTCAGTGGCCACTGGAATTCGACCAGCGGAGACCGTAGTGTATTTGGACTCACCACCACCCAAATCGTTGAGCTGGTCGACCTGCTAAATCAAGAAAATATGCTGCACTGCTTGCAACTATTGCACTGCCATCTCGGCTCCCAAATCCCTAACATTCAGGAAATTCGCAAAGGTGTCGTCGAAGCCTGCCGCTATTACGCCGATTTAATTCGGGAAGGTGCCGCTTTGAATTACATTGATCTCGGCGGCGGGTTGGCCGTTGATTATAGTGGCTCACAAAACAATGACGAGCAAAGCCGCAATTACAGCCTTGACGAATACTGCGACGATATCGTTGACACACTTAAGCATACTCTGGATGAATACGACATCGCCCATCCGACGATTGTCACCGAATCCGGACGTTCAACCGTAGCCTATTCCTCGGTATTACTCTTTAACATTTTGGATACGACCACTTTTGAACCAACCAACCTGCCGAATACAATGGAGGACGAACATCCATTAATTGGACGGATGCGAGAAATATATGATTATCTAAATCCGGAACGCGTTCAGGAGTGCTATAACGATGCGCACTACTATCGGCAAGAGGTACGCGAACTTTTCAAACGCGGGCAAATGAACCTGCGTCAGCAGTCGGTTACAGAAAACTTATTTCTCGACATACTACACCGCATTACAGCCCTTCTTGATAAAGTAGAACACAGTTCAATCGACTTAAATGATCTCAAATCATCCTTAAGTGACATTTATTACGGGAACTTCAGTTTGTTCCAATCTCTACCTGATATTTGGGCCATTGACCAAATGTTCCCAATCATGCCTATCCATCGACTGAATGAAGAGCCCAGCCGGCAAGCTGTGTTGGCGGATATCACCTGTGACTGTGACGGTAAGATCGATAAGTTCTTTGTCAATCAGGAAGTTGCTCAGAGCTTACCATTACACCCCCTTATCGAGGGTGAAGAATATTATCTTGGCGTATTTCTCGTCGGGGCCTATCAGGAAACACTGGGTGATTTACATAATTTATTCGGCGACACCAATGTGGTCAGTGTGCGTCTGAACAGCGACGGTAGTTTTGATTTTGTTAAAGAAATTCATGGCGACACTATTGCCGATGTGTTGAGCTATGTGGAATATGAACCCAAGGAAATGCAACTGCGTTATCGCAATACGGCAGAACGCGCCGTACGAGAGGGTCGCATTACAGCGCGTGAAAGGCAGCAGACGATCAATGCCTTTAACGCAAGCCTACAGGGCTATACTTACTACGAAAAAGAGAGTTGAGGTCTATTATGGCAAAAGTATTGATTATCGGCGCTGGCGGCGTCGGACAAGTCGTTACCCATAAGTGCGCCCAGGCGTCCGAAGTATTTTCTGAGATTGTGCTTGCCAGCCGAACAGAAGAAAAGTGCAAGAAAATAGCAGAGCAGATTAATTATCCGATCAAAACCGCCCAGGTGGATGCGGATAATGTTCCAGAACTCGTCGCCCTGATAAACCGTGAACAGCCGCAATTAGTTATCAATGTTGCTCTGCCCTACCAGGATTTAACCATTATGGATGCCTGCCTGGAAACTGGTGTACATTATTTGGATACCGCCAATTACGAACCCTTAGATACGGCCAAGTTTGAATACAAATGGCAATGGGCTTATCAGGATAAGTTTAAACAGGCTGGTTTAATGGCGTTGCTCGGCAGCGGCTTTGATCCCGGGGCTACTAATATGTTTACCGCCTACCTGGCGAAACATTATTTCGATGAAATTCACTACCTGGATATCATCGACGTCAACGGTGGTGATCATGGCTACCCTTTCGCCACCAATTTTAACCCTGAAATCAATATTCGCGAAGTCACTGCCGAGTGTCGACACTGGGAAAATGGTGCGTTTATCACAACGCCAGCGATGTCGTTAAAACACTCATTTACCTGTCCTGATGAAGTCGGCACTTACAACATTTACCGGATGTATCATGAAGAACTGGAATCGCTTACCAAGAACTTCCCAAGCCTTAAGCGTGCCCAATTTTGGATGAGTTTTTCCGAAAACTATCTCAAGCACTTGGAAATACTGGGCAATGTCGGCATGACCAGGATAGATCCGGTGGAATATCAAGGTCAACAGATAGTCCCTATCCAGTTCCTGAAAACACTGCTGCCAGATCCTTCTACTCTCGGACCCAGAACCAAGGGCAAAACCTGCATCGGTTGTCTGGTACGTGGCATCAAAGACGGCAAGGAGAAAACCTGTTTTCTCTATAACATCTGCGACCACCAGGAATGCTATAAAGAAGTCTTCTCCCAGGCTATTTCATACACTACCGGTGTACCTGCCATGATCGGCGCCAAGATGATGTTGGAAAACCGCTGGATGATGCCGGGTGTTTGGAATATAGAGCAAATGGACCCCGATCCCTTTATGGATGACATGAATCGCTATGGCCTACCCTGGAAGGTTATCGAAAATCCCGATTTTAACTTGCTGTGATTAATAGTAAAACTTTTCTCCATTTCGACCTCTCGCGGGCACCCTCGCCCTGCTTTATCGTCGATGAAGTGGCACTGGAGAATAATCTAAAGATTCTGGATCGCGTACAGCGAGAGTCCGGGGCGAAAATCTTAATGGCCCTAAAGGCATTTTCCATGTTCAGTCTGGCGCCTTTAATTAGCCGCTATTTAAAAGGTGTTTGTGCCAGCGGTTTGCACGAAGCGAAACTCGGGCATGAAGAGTTTGGTGGAGAGATTCATACCTTTAGCGCTGCCTACACCCAGGCGGATTTAGAGGAATTACTTAACATCTCCCACCACTTAGTCTTTAATTCTTTTGGCCAATGGCAGCGTTATCAACCCATGCTACAAGCAGCAAAAAAAGCCAGACCGGAGCTTCAGTTCGGCCTGAGGATTAACCCGCAACATTCAGAAGGGGCGAAGCCAATCTATGACCCCTGCGCTCCCTGCTCACGTTTAGGTATTCCGCGTGACCAATTTGTGGGGAAAAGCCTGGAGGGCATCAGCGGATTACACTTCCACACTCTCTGCGAACAAGACTTCCCACCACTAGCGCGCACACTCGATGTGGTAGAGCAGCAATTTGGCGACCTTTTCAGACAAATGGAATGGGTCAATTTTGGCGGTGGCCACCATATTACCCGTGACGACTATCAGGTTGACGCCCTGATTAATCGACTCATTGATTTTCAGAAAAAATATCAGGTACAGGTTTATCTCGAACCGGGTGAAGCAATTGCCATACACACCGGCATACTGGTAGTGGAAGTACTGGATCTCATTCAAAACGACCTGCCGATTGCCATTCTTGACAGCTCCGCGACTTGCCATATGCCGGATACGATGGAGATGCCCTATCGGGCGGAAATTTTCCATGCCGGGCAACCCGATGAAAAGGCCTTTACCTATCGTCTGGGAGGGCAAACCTGTTTGGCTGGTGATATTATGGGCGACTACAGTTTTGATCAGCCGCTAACAATTGGTCAACGACTCGCCTTTGACGATATGGCTCACTATACCATGGTGAAAACCACAACCTTCAACGGTATAAACCTTCCTTCGATCGCTATCTGGAATTCAGAGACTGATGCGTTTCGCCTGGTAAAACAGTTTGGATACCAAGATTTTAAAAACCGGCTTTCTTAAAAGTAAGGCGATTTTAATGCAAGATTTTGATCAACTAGCAGCACCCAACTACCCTGTTTTTCTCGGCTCAGAGATTCAACATCCGACCGCAGATCAAGCCTACTTCCATGTATTACCCGTCCCCTATGAAGCCTCTGTTTCTTACGGTGGCGGTACCGCATTGGGACCAGCGGCTATTTTGGGCGCGTCCTGGCAACTGGAAATTTGGGATGGCAAAGGCAGACCTGCAGACCGAGGCATTTTCACCCACGCGCCTATTGATGTGAATGGTACGGAGGCTTTAATAATTCAACGTATTGCCGATGCCACCCATAAAATAGTAAGCCAGCAATCATTTCCCGTCGGCCTAGGGGGAGAGCACACCGTGACTTATGGCTTGATTAAAGGGCTATTGGAAGCCGGCATCAAAGATTTGGGTGTTGTACAAATTGATGCCCATGCGGACCTACGTGATGCCTATGAGGGAAACCCTTACAGTCATGCCTCTGTCATGAAAAGAATTGTCGATCTGAACATTCCCGTCTTTCAATTAGGTATTCGAGCCTATTGCGAAGAAGAAGCCGCTACCCGCGAAGCCTTTGGGGTTCACTACCTTGATGCTGAAGACTTGGTGCCAAACAACATTCAGCGCATTGAATTGCCCGATAATTTTCCAAAAAATGTTTTCTTTACTTTAGATATAGACGGTATGGACCCTTCGATATTCCCCTCAACAGGTACACCAGTACCGGGTGGGCTGGGTTGGTATCAAACACTGTCTCTGTTCGAGTCCATCGTCAAACAACGTCACCTTGTGGGTTTTGATTTGATGGAATTTGCTCCTATCGAGGGGTTTCATGCTTACGAATTTTCAGCCGCACTGCTGGCCTACAAAATGATGGGCATTGTTGACCGTTACAATCATTAGACTCAACTGATCTAATTTAAATCATGGATACTGAGCTACTCAGAACTTTTTTAGAAGTCGAAAAAACCCGTCACTTTGGTCGCGCGGCGGAAAACCTATATTTAACACAAGCCGCTGTAAGTTCGCGTATCCGCCAACTTGAAAGCACGCTTGGCGTTAGCCTGTTTCACCGTTACCGTAACAATATTAATCTGACCCCGGCAGGCGAGCGCTTAAAACCCCATGCAGAAGCCGTGATGATTTCCTTGAGTCGCGCCATGCAAGAGTCCTCACTCGGCAGTGGGCAATCACTACAGATTGCCATCGGTGGGCCGCCTAACCTTTGGGATTCATTATTACAAGTTTACCTGAATAAACTGGTTCAGCAGTTTACCGGCATTACCCTCAGAGCTGTTGCACAAGATCAGGAATCATTAACTCGTCAGCTGGTAAGTCATACTCTCGATATTGCCCTGATGTTCGACCCACCTAAGGTCAATGAACTGAAAGTCGATAAGATTCAATCACTTCAATTAATTCTGGTAACAACGTTCAAGCAGATTGATTTTACCGACGTCTTCCAACGCGCCTATATCCAGGTTGATTGGGGAACCTCCTTTAATATTCAGCATGCCCAGTATGTGAGCCATACTGCACCGCCAATAATGCATACCAGTACGGGCAGAATTGCGCTGGACTTTATGCTGAAAAACGGTGGGTCTGCTTTTTTACCGGCCCCCTTTGCCCAAGCCTATATTGATGAGGGCAAACTTCATCCCATCAGCCAAATTTCCCCCATTCATCGTGACGTCTATACCGCTTATCATCACGGTAGTGAGAAACAGGATGAGTTGGAAAAAATTATTGCGCTGTTTGCTCAGACTGATAATGGCTCACCGGACTGAATCATTCGTGCTGGGCTCATAAATAATTCGATAGACGGTGCCGGAATAATCATCAGAAACATAAAGCTCACCCAGTTGCCCTTGCGCAATATCAACCGGCCGACCAATAATGTCTCCCTCTTTCTCAAAACCTGTCAGAAAATCATGGGACGTAATTTTGTCTTGCTCATCCCAATGCAAAGAGATCAACTTGTATCCATCGGGTGTTGAGCGATTCCAGGAACCATGCAAAGCAACAAAAGCACTTTTATGATAGTGGTCAGGTAATTTATCACTGCGATTAAAAAGTATTCCTAATGGTGCATTATGTGCTCGAAATCCAAATACTGGTGAAATCGCCTTCGCCAGCATCGACTCTTTACCCTCCCCTTGATCAGGATCAAGATCACCAAACCCATTGATATAAGGCCAACCGTAAAACTGCCCGAACTCAATTCGATTGAGCTCGCAGGGGGGGTAATCATCACCCAACAGGTCGCGACCGTTATCCGTAGCGTATAAGGTACCATCCCAGGGAGCCCAATCAAAACCAACACTATTACGCAATCCCGTTGCAACAACCTCGCCGGCACTCCCATCGGGACGAAAACGCATCATCGTGGCTCGTCGAGGGTCCTTTTCAATACAAACGTTACAGCGGGAACCAATACTGAGATAAAGCCACCCATCAGAACTAAAACCTATACTCTTTGACCAGTGATTTCCACCTTCCGGCAACCCCTGGACAATGCGTTGGTATTGGCCGGACAAGCTTCCTGTCTCTGTATTGAAAAGAACGCGTCCAATCGCATCCGTTTCCGCGATATACAACCAATCTCGCCATAAGGCCAAGCCATGAGGCCGATTTAAATTCCCCAATAAAAGTTTTTTGTGGTCGGCCTCGCCGTCTTTATTGTTATCCCGTCCCAGCAGCATCACTGCCCCACTTCGGGGAAGCGTCACCAACAAATCCCCCGCCTCAGTGTAAAGCAACATGCGAGCACCTGGCACATCCGTGGCATAACGGTTTAAATGAAAGGCACCAGGTACTTTTAACCGACTTATTAAGGTCCCGGGTGATGGGGAATCTATACCTTTCCCCATTAGTGTATTAAACAATAATCTCAAGCGGGTTATATCCGCATTTGGCGGCAACAAATGAATCGACCCCGAAACCATTGCGACGAGGATTAACACGAGGCCAGGAAAGATCAACCTCTGTTTTAACATGCCGCACACCCCTTCCTATTAGAAATACCCTACCAGTAACAACCGTTGAACTAGCCCTATTCCGGCGAATGCATTATTATCTGCTCTTTTTGAGCGTAACGGTATGACGTTACGTCCTGACGAAAGATCACTGCAGACGTTATCCAAAGTCTGCGGTGATCTGAAAAATAATAAATGCGCCAATGCAAAAAAGCGCCAGCAACGGATTTTTACCTCCATAATGCCAAACAATCAACCTACGCGATCGCAATTCGTTCTTAGCCTGATTTCCTTCGCCTTCAGCTGCTCGGTCTTCGCTGTTACGCCTGAAAGTGCAGCAACGGACAATGGCCGCTGGCGCTGCCAACCGAATGCCACCGGCAGGGGTTGGCAATGTGATGCAATTGAGCCGAGCTCAGCTCAGGGTATACTCTATGTACCCGTGACCAC
>JAIPFG010000095.1 GCA_021736745.1 Pseudomonadales bacterium | reverse complement strand
GTTGTTTGAAGCGGTTTCCCTGCTACAAAAAAACCGTATTTCCGGTGCGCCAGTGATCGATGAAAATGGGCATCTTGTCGGTGTTTTATCAGAAGGCGATTGCCTGAACGCCATTATCAAAAATATTTATTACGAGGAAGCAGGCGGAAAGGTGTCGGAATATATGAGTACTGAAGTGGAAACCATCGGCCCCGATGAAGATATTATTGATATTGCGGTCGATTTTAATAAAAAAAGAAAGCGCCGTTTTCCCGTAATAGATGATGGAAGGTTGGTGGGCCAAATAAGCCAGCGAGATATTCTAAGGGCGGTTTTGGAGATTGCACAACATCCAAGCCATGGATAATTGTGATCAATGGATTGTGGGCTGCTGGGAGTTGCTTGAATGATTAACCTACTTGTCGTTGATGACCATGATCTGGTCCGTCACGGGTTAATGCGGATTTTGGCTGACATGCCGGGTATTTGCGTAGTTGGTGAAGCGGCCAGTGGCGAGGAAGCTGTTCGACTTGTCCGTGAGTTGAAACCCCAGGTGGTTCTTATGGATGTGCTGATGCCTGGCATGGGTGGTCTTGAGGCAACACGACGGATTCATCATTTTGATCCGGATATTAAAGTTATCGCAGTGACCGCCTGTGACGATGAGGTTTATCCCTCAAGACTATTGAATGCCGGAGCGTCTGGATATCTTACAAAAGGTACTGATGTTGAAGAAATGGCTAAGGCTATTAGTCATGTACATTCAGGGAAACGTTATATTAGCCCTGAAATAGCACAAAAATTAGCATTAAAATCATTTGGCAAAAAGTCTAATAAACTCCCGTTTGACCAGTTATCGGAAAGAGAACTGCAGATTACGATGATGATCGTCAACTGCAACAAAGTGAACGAAATTGCCGAAAACCTCTGTTTGAGCCCTAAAACAGTCAATACCTATCGCTATCGAATTTTTAATAAACTGGGTCTTAATAGCGATGTGGAATTGGTGTTGATGGCCGTACGCTATGGCCTGTTGGATACTTCGGATACTGAAGCTATTCGCACATCTCTTTGAAATAGCCAAGAAATGGGAAAAATGTTTGGCGTTGACTGCTTTGCCTGGCGATATGTGTTTTGTCTGAATTTAACCATAAAAAATTTTTATCAGGACTGAAGCAACGCCCGGGCGTTTATCAGATGCTGGATGATAACGGTCGAGTGCTTTATGTTGGTAAAGCAAAAAGCTTACGAAGTCGAGTTGCCAGCTATTTCCGCGCAGGGTCTCTGAGTATTAAAAATGTTTCCTTGATGCAAAAGGTGTCTGATATACAGGTCACCATAACCACAAGTGAAACTGAAGCTTTATTACTCGAACAAAACCTGATCAAAAGTCAAAAGCCGCCATACAATATTCTATTACGCGATGACAAATCCTACCCTTTTATTTTTTTGACTACCTCTGACACTTATCCTGCCTTGGGCATGCATCGAGGCGCCAGAAAAAGAACAGTGAGTTATTACGGACCATTTCCAAGTGGGTTGGCGGTTCGGCAGACGCTCAACCTTCTTCAAAAATCTTTTCGTGTTCGCCAATGCGATGATAGTTATTTTCGTAACCGTACTCGTCCTTGTTTACAACACCAAATTCAGCGTTGTACGGCACCCTGCGTTCAGTTAATTTCCGAACAAGACTATGCCGAGGATGTTCGCCACACGCAAATGTTTTTGGAAGGGAAAAGTGATGAAATTATTCATGAATTACAGAATGAAATGGATCGTGCCTCAGAGCGGCTTGCGTTTGAGCGGGCAGCGGAACTTCGTGATCAGTTAGTGCATTTGCGTCGTATACAGGAACAGCAGCATATTACGGGAAAAGTTGGCGATGTTGATGTTATTGCAGGATTAGTGAAACCGATTGGGTTTTGTGTCCAAGTGTTGTTTGTCCGAGACGGAAGAGTCTTGGGTAGCAGAACCTATTACCCAAAGGTCAGTATGCTGGCCTCACCGGAGGAGTTGCTCTCGGGGTTTATCCCGCAGTTTTATCTCACGGAGGGTTCTTCTCATCAAATACCAAAGGAAATTATTACGAATGTTCCCCTCGATCAGCAGGAAGTAATAGTTGAGGCGCTAACAATAACTTCGGGACAGAAGGTTAAAGTAACCCAAAATGTGCGGGGAGAGCGTGCGCATTGGCTGAAACTAGCCATTGCCAATGCAGATCAGAACCTATTGGGACATCATGCAGGAAAACTTGACTATCATGGACGGCTGTTGGCCTTGCAAGAAGCATTGGGGCTAGACTTTTTGCCGCGCAGGTTGGAATGTTTTGATATCAGTCATACGTCAGGGGAGTCGACTGTTGCATCCTGTGTAGTTTTTGATGCGAATGGGCCGCTCAATAGCGATTACAGACGATTTAATATTCAGAATATCAAGCCAGGAGATGACTACGCGGCGATGACTCAAGCAATAGGACGTCGTTACGAACGGTTAAAAAAAGGTGAGGCGCAGCTACCCGATGTTCTATTGATTGACGGGGGTAAGGGACAGTTACGGATGGCCGAAGATGTTTTGCTAAGCTTGGATATTGATGGCGTTATTTTGATTGGGGTAGCCAAAGGGTCAACCCGTAAGGCTGGATTAGAGTCTTTGTTTGTTGCGGGTCGTAGTGGGGAAATTGTTTTGCCTAATGATTCTGCCGCACTGCATCTGATACAGCATATCCGGGATGAAGCTCATCGATTTGCGATAAGTGGCCATCGTCAGAGTCGCGGGAAAAAGCGGTCTACCTCAGTGCTGGAACAAATACCGGGTGTTGGTACAAAAAGACGGCGCGAGTTGTTGCGTTTTTTTGGTGGTTTGCAGGAAATTATGCGCGCCAGCCCGGAAGAAATTGCACGGGTCCCCTCCATCAGCCCATCGATGGCGACAGAAATATACGCGAGTTTGCATAATGAATAGAATACAGGTCAAGTCAACGGCTAAAGGCTCGAATTATACTGGTTGATCCAGTATCATGGTGCATTTTTTACCGGTCCAGACTGTATGAGTATCCCCAATATTATCACCAGCATCAGGGTTATTTTGATTCCCATTTTGGTGTTGGTGTTTTATTTGCCTTTTGAGTGGCGGCACTTGGCTGGCGCTGCAATCTTTATCGTTGCCAGTATTTCTGATTGGCTGGACGGCTATCTAGCCCGAAAATGGGATCAACATACACAGTTCGGGGCTTTTTTTGATCCGGTGGCGGATAAGCTTATTGTAGCTGTGGCACTAATTCTCCTCATTGAAGAACATGCGTCGATTTGGTTAACAATCCCGGCAATGGTGATTATTGGCCGCGAAATTGTGATATCTGCATTGCGTGAATGGATGGCGGAACTAGGTAAGCGGACAAGCGTTGCCGTCTCGGTGATCGGGAAACTAAAAACCACATTGCAAATGATAGCCATTATTGTGCTTTTAGTTGATGAGCCAAACTCATTAGTTTCTCAGTTAGGATTAGCATTGCTTTATGTTGCAGTGGTGTTAACACTGTGGTCAATGGTGATCTATTTGCGTGCGGCCTGGGGTGATCTTACAAGAGATATTTAGACCACTTCCGTTTATGCTAAATTAACGGTAAGGCTCTAAAATCACCCGCATCGGTATTTTCTTTTCTTTATTTCACAACACGTCGGCAGCCAGCCTGAAGGCAAGCATTATCTGGCTGGGAAAGATGGTTAAAAACCGCCGTGTCACAATCGTTACTATTCGAATATTGTTCTTGAAATTTTATATCAGCCGAGGATTTGCAATAGGGCTCATAATAAATAATCGTTCGATTCCACCATAGGTAACTGCTGACACAAAGGGTGATGATGATAAGCGTCAGCGTGGAATATCGCGAAATACGGGCATACCACTTGGTAAATTTTTTCATCGTTATAACAACTTTTTTCTTGAATAATCGGGGTTTTATTTCAGATTAAATGGTTGTAACACTAAAAAGTTTAGCCCGAACCAGTTTTCGGTACTCTCGGGGTGACAATGATACACGGCGTTTAAACAATGACGCAAAATAACTCGGGTCAGTAAATCCCACTTTGGCGCTAATCTCTGAAATGCCTAAATTACTTTCCTGCAGTAGGTCCTTGGCGGTTCCAATTCTAATTTTCTGTAAATATTCCAGTGGTGTGCTACCTGTAGCCAGTTTGAACCGGCGATTGAAAGTTCGAAGGCTCATATCAAATTGCTCGGCGACGCTGTGTAACTTAAAATCATTAGGATAGTTTCTGAGCATCCATTGTTGCGCCTGTATAATCGTTTCATCGTGATGCACTGATTCTTCATCAAAGGAATAGAATATACTTTCATAGGATTGTTTAATCTCGTGAGCGAAATGTTGTTCGATTTGACGCGCTATATCGTGATTATAGAATTGTTCAATAAAGTGGATCATGAGATTAGTGATTGAATTAATGCGGCCGGCGCAAAAAAGATTGCCGGTGCTGGTAATAAACCTTTTGGTCTCCAACTTTACTCTCGGGTAATTCTTTTTGAATTGCTTGAAGTAATACCAATGTGTTGTGGCCGGTTTGTAATCCAGAAGTCCTGTTTCAGCTAAAAAACAACAACCGGTGCCGGTAGCGCAAATCAGAGCCCCATTTTCGTGGTGCTTTTTTATCCATTTGATAATGAAGGGGTATTGCCGAATCACGGGTTTTGGGTTACCCCATAGGGCCGGAATCATTACTAGATCTGTTGATTCAATCAAGGCCAACTTTTTGTGAGGCCTGATTTCTATGCCGCCTGTCATTTCAACGGGGTTGCCATCAATACTGGCGATTTCTATCTCCATTTTTGAATGGCTAGGGCTTTGAATACGCATGATGGCATCCGCAGCATTAAGCATTTCTATCGGTAAAGTAATACTTGTTCCCAGTGCTCGGGGTATTGCAAGCACCGTGACATGTTTCATTTGCCGTTCTTTCGTCATTTTGGCCAATAAACCAATAAAAATGGCTAATATACACTAATTGTAAATGACTTAAAACGGTAACATTTGCCATACTTTAGTTCATCAATTGGCAACTTCAGAAATACTGTTTTACGTTGCTGTATGTGTCTACACAGTTCTTAGGGGAAAATTTTGTCATCGTTACCGGTTATCGTTGGTTTTGGTGGGATAAATCCTGCCGGCAGATCGTCATTTCATCATTCTTATCGGCGTATGATCGCAGATGTGCTTGATTCAACAAGTGCTAACCAAACCTATACCGACTTGGCGATATTGATGAATTTGTTGACCGTCAGGGATGGCGTCTATCAGTCAGCAGAAGGGCCAGTGCTGGACCTTCCTGAATGGCTAGCGTCAAACAAGCAATATTTGGATGCGAATACCCTGGTCAGAAAGCTGGAAAATAATCTGTTCGATCCTGCAGCTATCCCAAAACACATTTTATCGAGATTGTCTCCGGTGGAAGGGGAACCGATGAACTTTATCTTAAGTTCTCGCCATGTGCCGACGAATATACCTCAGAATTGGTGTGTTCAGACACTCGCCAATAATCCTGATCAGGTTAAGGTCTGTATCAAGGGTGATTTAATGACGTTGCTACAGGATACACGGGAGTCTCTAGTAAAAAGCGCCGGACAATTGCCTACGGGGTTCAAGCCAGACAAACTGTATCCGTCAAGGAACCACCCACGCGGCTTACAAATGACAGTTTATGCGGCGTCTGACGCAATAAAATCTATGGGAATTGATTGGGATACGGTATTGGCTCATGTTTCACCGGACCAGGTGGGCGTTTATGCCAGTGCGGCGATGAGTCAGTTGGATCAAAATGGGACAGGAGGAATGTTACAGGCCAGCCTGTTAGGCAAGCGGGTTACCTCTAAACAATGCCCGCTTGGTTTTGCCGAAATGCCGGCCGACTTCGTGAATGCTTATATCATTGGCAGTCTCGGTGGTACGGGCGCTAACATTGGCGCTTGTGCCACTTTTTTGTATAACCTAAAGCAGGGCTTGGATGATATACGAAGTGGCAACAAGCGTGTTGTTATTGTTGGCGCCAGTGAAGCGCCGATTACTCCGGAAGTGATTGAAGGGTACCGCACTATGGGCGCATTAGCCCAGGATGATGAATTACTAGCATTAGACCCTGGCGCAACTGAGCCAAATCATCAAAGGGCTTGCAGGCCTTTTTCCAGTAATTGTGGGTTCACTCTTGCGGAAGCGGCTCATTATGTAGTGCTTTTTGATGACAGCTTGGCAATCGAATTAGGTGCGACGATCTATGGTGCCGTTGCCGATGTTTTTGTTAATGCTGATGGCTATAAAAAATCGATATCGAGTCCCGGAATAGGGAATTATTTGACCATGGCCAAAGCTGTGGCGGCGACGCGTGCGATCCTTGGAGATCAGGCACTCCGCAATACCTACGTACAGGCTCATGGTACAAGCACGCCACAAAACCGTGTGACAGAATCGCGTATTCTCAATGAAATCAGTAAAACTTTTGGTTTAGGTGAGTGGCCTGTTGCCGCGATTAAGAGCTATGTGGGACACTCTATTGGTTCTGCCGCTGCTGATCAACTGGTGGCGAGTTTAGGAGTTTGGCGCTATGGTTATATTCCCGGCATTAAAACAATAGATCATCTTGCGGACGATATTCAGTCAAGTCATCTCAAGGTATTGATGGATCATCAGGAAGTTGGCAGAGAAGGTATCGATGCGGCAATTATCAACTCAAAAGGCTTCGGTGGAAATAATGCCTCAGCCAGTATTTTGGCCCCGCATCGTGTGCGGGCTATGTTAGAAACTAAACATGGTGTAGGTATTATGGCCGCATATGAAAGGTCCAATGAAGAAGTGCAGGAACGTGCAAATGCCTATAACGATGCATGTTTGATGGGGAAATCGTTACCGATTTATTCATTCGGCGAAGATGTAAAACAAGACGAAGACGTATCTTTAACCAAAGCTGAAATACGAGTTAACGGTTACAAAAATGCAATTAGCCTGGATCTAAAAAATCCATATGCGGATATGTGCTAATACCGATAACTTAGCTGGCGCGGGTACCCATAGCATGGGTTTTGGCGGGAATTATTAAATGGCCACCTTATCTGAATTACGTACCTAGCGGTTAGTAATTGGGTTTAGGTACGGGGCGGTATTTACTGCGCTGATAGATCAGGGCTTTAACATTCAGTTCGGTTTCTTTGTAAAGTGCTTGAATATCAACAGGTACTCCCATTTTTACCCGACGTGATATCATTGTGATTGGGAAGAATAAGTTGTTACTGTCCTCGTATTGGAGCGCACGGCTATGCCCATAACGGTCATCTACGGTGACCCACTTTAGGCCTAAATTTCTTACCATGATATCACCTAACACCACGCCAAGTGCCTGGAGATAA
Organism: Pseudomonadales bacterium; assembly: GCA_021736745.1. GTDB lineage: Bacteria > Pseudomonadota > Gammaproteobacteria > Pseudomonadales > IMCC2047 > JAJFKB01. The sequence continues at coordinate 2,414 of JAIPFG010000095.1, read as the reverse complement.
GACTCCTCATCTTTTGAAATTAACTGTCGATCTATAATTTTCTGCAGATAATAAAAATCCGACAAAGAGCCTTCTAATTTTACATATCCAAAATTTTCTCGCATTATCTGAGAGACAGCGCTTCGCTGACGATCCAGTTTTGAAGCTTCCTCAGTGGTTAAGGCCGATATTTCCTGAACCTGTCGAGAATAAGAGGGCATGGTCAGGAGTAACGTAAAAGTGGTAATCATTAATAGAATATATTTCACGGATATTTTAACCCTGGACTAACATATAATGGCTTTGACAGACATCAGCGACAATTGTTCACGTAGTGACGGTTGCTGATATTGCCAAAAGAAAGACTCAATTGAAAGTACAAACCTAAGGGGATTATTTTTCTCTGTCAATAGAGCCAAGAGATTCACCAATTATCTTTGGCAGCATAGTCCTTAGATAAAAATTATATAATTAAAGAGCTTAGAAAAACATTTTAAAAATTATTTTTAATATGTCAGGCTAGCTATCTGAACCTAAACAGATATGATTTAATTTATTGGCGCATTATAAAGCGTCAAGGTATTGGCGATTTATGCACAAGACGTGTTATTTTGCAGTGCAAATAAAAAAAATAATCTTGATAACTATAAAAAGCCTATTGACAACATGTAACATAATGAAAGTATTGAAAAAATGTATTTTTGGTTAAAATTTGCACAATCTGTCATAAGTACTAGGTATAGCGTTATTTTAGGTATTTACTCAATTTATATGCCCAGACTTATCCACAGGAAATGTGGAAAAAAAATAGTCATGATTTTATTTATTCCATTGTTAGGGGTGGGGTTGCTTAGTTGCGCCAGCCAACCACCCAAGGAACCAGACAACATTTGTAAGATTTTTGAAGAAAAACGTGATTGGTATAAAGCTGCGAAGAAGGCTCAGAAAAAATGGGGTGCGCCGGTTCAGGTGCCGATGGCAATGATGTACCAGGAGTCAAGCTTCAAAAGTAACGCTAAACCACCGAAGCACTATGTATTAGGTATTATCCCGTGGGGTAGGAAAAGTTCTGCATTTGGCTATTCACAGGCAAAAACAGATACCTGGAAAGACTATATTAAGGAAACCGGTAATCACTGGGCGGATAGGGATGATTTTGAGGATGCCATCGATTTTATGGGGTGGTTTATCTATAAGACCAACCAAATTAACAAAGTATCTAAATGGGATGCGCGTATTCAATATTTGAATTACCACGAAGGTTGGGGCGGCTATCGGCGTGGTTCTCATAAACAGAAAAAATGGCTAGTGGCAACCGCCTCCAAGGTAAAGGTGCGTGCCAGCCGTTATGGCGCTCAATACCAATCCTGTAAAAAGAAATTAGATGCGGGTTGGTTTCGTCGTTTGTTTTTTTAAAGCATTATTTTTATGGAAATTCCTTTTCAGGCATTGAATCCTGACACGTTAAATAATCTCATTCAAGAATTAGTGACACGTGATGGAACCGATTACGGTGAGAGTGAAATCTCTTTGGCAGAAAAAGTCGAGCAAGTTAAGTTAAAGCTCATGTCTGGCGAGGCGTTAATTCTTTATGATGAGCAATTAGAAACCTGTGAGATACGGTTAAAAGATGTCTGAGACTCAATATCTGCACCAACTCCAACAACAACCGATATGATCAATCGCCAGTTCAGAGGGATAGCATGGATGCTGGCGGGTGTTTTTTTTATGGTTTGCCTGGATGCTATAGTCAAATGGTTGTCTTCCCGTTACTCCGTTTATCAGGTTCTTTTTATTCGTAATACGGTAGCGATTGCAGTTCTAATTTTTTTTCTTGGGCTGCGCGGTCAATTCCTGAAGTTGAAAACCTCTCGAAAAGGCTGGCATTTTGCACGTTCTATTCTTGCTTTTTTACTTAATTTTGGATTCTTTTACGCACTGGCTAATCAGCCGCTAGCGAGTGTCTTGGCCATTACATTTATTGCACCAAGCTTAGTCGCCTTATTGTCGACCCTGGTGTTAGGCGAGCGGGTCGATGCGTGGCGTTGGTTTGCCATTTTGGTGGGATTGGCTGGCGTTTGGGTGATCCTTAGACCGGGTTCAGAAACCTTCCATCCTGCGGCATTGGTGGTATTCCTTTCAACTTTTCTCTATGCGGTTGTCGCTGTTTCCTCACGCCTGCTTTCGGAAACGGAGAATAGCCTATCATTGACTTTTTACATGCTGCCCGTATCTATTATTGTGTCAGGCCTATTAGCACCTCAAGAATGGGTGAGTCCGAATATGATGGAATGGGTATTGCTGGTTTCCTGTGGTTTGTTTGGGCTAGCCGGGTTTTGGGCAATCACCCAGGCTTTTCGTTATGCCCCCGCATCGGTGGTTTCGCCTTTCGAATACACCTCTATGGTATGGGCGATCATATTCGGGTATTTTCT
>JAIPFG010000094.1 GCA_021736745.1 Pseudomonadales bacterium | reverse complement strand
AATAAAAGGAAAAGAATCGCGGGCAGTTTAACGCGCCATGCCAACCATTGGCAGAGCAAACCTGAGATACCAATAAAAGCAATAGTCAGGCCAGTTGACTCAGGCATGCGAGGTAAGTCCTAAAAGATCCCCAAAATATGTAGCCCGTTATTGGGCGTTTTATAACCGCAGCATAGAAGTTATCTATAGGAGGGTAAAGATTTATATTGTGCCAGAGGTTCAATTCGTTACAATCAAAGCATAACGATAAGAGTTGATTTGTACCAATGGATGCAAACCGTGTTCGAATCTTTGCGCTTTGGGGTGGGCCAGGCTTAGCAGTGGCTGTTGCGTTGACGATGTTGCATTGGCAATGGTCGGCAGCGTCAGCATTGGTCGCTGCCATAACAATGCTCTGTGCTGTTTGGTGGGTTTTTGAAGCCATTCCTATACCCGCTACCTCGTTAATTCCTCTCGCGATATTCCCTCTTTTTGATGTATTGAGCCATGCTGAAGTCGCTGAATCCTATGGTAACCCTTTAATTTTACTTTTGTTGGGCGGTTTTATTCTCTCCACCGCGATGTCAAAAAATGGGGCACATCGACGCGTTGCTTTGGGTATGGTTAATCTCTTTGGTGGCACCAACAATCATCGTATTCTGTTCGGGTTTATGGCCGCTTCTGCCTTATTGAGTATGTGGATATCTAATACCGCCACAACACTGATGTTGTTGCCGGTTGCGTTGGCGACACTGGAAAGCGCCAAAAACAAACAATTGGTCGTCCCTTTATTATTGGGTATCTGTTATGCCGCGAGTGTAGGCGGCATGGGGACGCCAATCGGTACACCACCTAATTTGATTTTTATGAAGGTTTATTCCGAGAGTTCGGGCGTCGAATTGAGCTTTTTGGATTGGATGAAATGGGGTTTACCCGTGGTGATATGTTTTATTCCGATTATTGCCTGGTGGTTAACGCGCAACATGGAAACCGAACAAAATATCGATATTCCTCCGATGGGGCGTTGGCAGAAGGCGGAAGTGCGGGTATTGCTGTTATTTGGTTTGACCGCAATAACCTGGATTACACGAAAGGAGCCTTTTGGCGGTTGGAGTGAATGGTTAAGTTTGCCGAATGCGAATGATGCAACGGTAGCCCTATCGGCAGTGGTGCTGATGTTTATTGTCTCCAATGGTAAAGGTGGACGGCTGTTGGATTGGGAGTCGGCTAACGAGATTCCCTGGGGAATGTTGTTACTGTTTGGCGGCGGTATCGCCCTGGCAAAGGCATTTAGCCGTGTTGGATTGAGTGAGGCGGTTGCCGATCAATTAGTGGGTTTATCAGCATTGCCTGTCATATTGCTCTTACTGTCGGTCTGTTTAGTGGTTACCTTTATGACAGAGATGACCAGCAATACTGCTACTACGACATTGCTTATGCCAATTCTTGCCGCAGCAGCGGTGGCCACAAAAATTGAGCCAGCCCTGTTAATGGTTCCGGCAGCGATGAGTGCGAGTTGCGCCTTTATGTTGCCGGTCGCGACGGCACCCAATGCGATCATCTTTGGTAGCGGTAAAGTATCTATTCGAGAAATGGCAAGGCATGGCTTTGCGATTAACCTGATTGGAGCGGTGATTATTTCAGGCATTTGTTACATTATTATTTAACATGGATAAGGGGGGTTAGAAAAAATAAATTGCTTCGCGCAATAACAATTGAGCAAGACAGCATAAAGTGCTGAGCTTATCACCTGACTTGAGCGGTAGAGGTGATCAGGAGATTAGCTTCTAATTTATCGGACGGTAGGGAAGCATTATGAAAATTAAAAAAGAACAACTCAATGAGTATGTTGGTCAAGAGATTGCAGTAACGGATTGGCTAACGATCGACCAGAATATGATCAATCAATTTGCCGAACTGACGCTAGACAGGCAGTTTATTCATATCGATCCAGTCCGAGCAAAAAATACTCCCTTTGGTGGCACCATTGCGCACGGATTACTGACCCTGTCACTGGTGGCCTATTTCGTAGAAAAAAGCGAATTTAACGTGGAAGGATTTTTAGTACGGGTCAACTATGGTTTCGATAAAGTACGGTTTTTATCACCAGTGCCATCAGGAAGTCGGCTTCGTAGCCGCATTAAGTTGCTCAGTGCTGAAGAGAAAAGGCCGGGTCAGTTAATGCTACACATTGAGGTGACCGGCGAAGTGGAAGGCTCCAGTCGACCGGCAATGGTTGCCGAGTACTTGGAATTACGTCTTGCAGAGTAACTGTTAATAAGCTGAATTCAGGAGTATTTTTTCGCCGTAACCGCCCAAATGAAGTGGGCGGGGATCAGTGGAATTTTCGGCCCTTAAAATGCGTATGGCGCGGATGCCGGCTTTCTGGGCATCGGTGATGTCGGCGTCAGAGTCGCCATAATAAAGCTGAATCTTGAGCTGTTGTATGGGCGTTGATTTCGACATGCTACCCATAAAAATAACTGGGTGCATCTGCGGTATGTTAAAGGTTCTCTGCAACAGCGCCGTCAGTTTTTCATCTTCTGATGGGTCTCGCGCCGTAATAAAAAACAGGCTGTCTCCGCGTTTTAGGTGCATCTGAATCAGTTGTTGGGCAATTTTCTTGGGAAGACTGAATTGGTCGAGTTCCGTATTAATGTCGAACCAAACTTGCGGGTGTTCAAAAGGCTTTTCGCCGTATTTATTAAGGCCATCAGCTCCCGCCCTATTGTTAATTACAAAGTAAAATGCCGGACTAGAAAAGAGCACCGTATCATCGACATCAAAACCAACGGCGATGGGTGTGTTGGGTAAAGACTGGCTGATTTCGGTAAGACCGATGGTGGCATATGGCGGATGAGATTGTTCAGGGCTGGTCGTACAACCGAGAAAGGAAAGGGCAAAAGCACAAACAAGGATTCTGAGTTTAGACATAAGCGAGATATTGTTCATAAGGATTGAGACGGTAAAGTTTAACCTGCCTATTCGGTGAACTAAAGGCCTGAATTTTTGGTCTTTTAGTAGCGTGTTTGAATTCAACAGTGCAAAACTCAGGTGATAATATGGATCAGTGGCGTAAAGGCAGGGTGATAGAAAACAGGCATTGGAATGAACGACTATGCTCACTCAAGGTGGCTGTGGAATTGCCCGTCTTTAAAGCAGGTCAGTTTACTCGCGTTGCTTTGCCGGACGGGGACGATATGCTGGCCCGAGCCTATTCGTTGGTCAATGCGCCCGGCGAGCCCTACGCAGAGTTTTATTTTAACAAAGTACCTGAGGGGCCACTATCGACCCGCCTGCATCAGCTGAAGAGGGGTGACCCCCTTTATATATCCACCACCGCTGCAGGATTTTTAACACTTTCGGAAGTCCCTGAGTGTCAGCATCTCTGGATGTTGGCGACTGGTACCGCGCTGGGTCCTTTTCTCTCAATATTAAAAACGGATGAGCCATGGCGGCGTATGGATAAAATTGTACTGGTACATGGCGTCCGCTCGCCAGATGAGCTGACTTATCAATCAGTAATTCAGGGTTTTATCGCGCAGCACCCCGAAAGGTTTGAGTCAGTTGCCTGTGTGACACGAGAACAAATATCAGGAACCTTGCCCCAGCGCATTCCCGAGGCTATTAGCAGTGGCGATCTCGAGCGCGCTGCTGCGTTAACCTTCGACCCGGCGCAGACGCAGGTAATGATTTGCGGTAGTCCGGCGATGGTGGCGGATAGCATGGCGGCGCTCAAGGAGAAAGGGTTACGTAAACATCGGCGTCGCGAGCCCGGCCATATTTCGGTTGAGATATATAAATAGACCGGGGTTTATATGACTCTGTCATTAAGCTGGTCAGAGTTAGCTAGGAATTTTTTCAATTAAAGCCTCAGCTTGGGTGATGACCTCTTCCTGATGCCCCAACAATTCCCTTCCGCACTGACCAGCAAAAATGGGTAGAAAGGGATCTTCGACCCCCGTTTTTATGCTGGACAGTTCTTCGATAATTGCCAAACCCATAAAGGGCACTATAGCGGCGTGATAACCATCCTCATGTGCCACGATTAATTTACCTTTTGTCTGGCAATAGGCATTTTTCTCCTGTCAATTATAACCAGCTAAGGTTTGCCGTCTATTTTGACATTTCGGATGATTGGGTTTCGAAGATGGGGAAAAGCTTGCCATAACTCACGGCATGCCGACTTATGTTGCGTTGAAAATCAGCCAGTGTAGGTTTTTGTTGGAAATAGATTAAATGACTCGGGCACTTGCAGTCAGATGAACCAAAATCCAATTGGGGAAAAGAAGCGGTGGAATAGCCGCCGAGCAGTTGTGCCCAATCGTGCTCTCTTTTGATCGGGTCATGGCTATACCAAATGTGGCTTAGCGCTATCTTTTTGCGTAAATAATCAATATGCCAATGGGGGCGTTTTGCAATGTGGCAGTGGTGGTTAAGGCGGGCAGTCAGCCCGCCGGGGCCGAAGGCACTACCGCAATAGAGGTAATAACCGGGCTTTCCCTGCAACTCACCCAGCTTGCCAATTTCAACTATAAAGGGTTCGTTAGCATAAAGAATAAGAGTGTAAGTGCCTGGCTGTTGAATCATGCTGTACCGATTAGATTTTCCAACCGTAGTGTTTCATATCAATGCGCCCCTTAAGGCTGAACGTTACTCCTTCCTGTTCCAGTCGGGCCCTTTGTCGCTCATAATCTGAACCAGGGGGGAAGCTAATTCTACCGGCATAGTTGACCACCCGGTGCCAGGGAAGTTTTGTTTCTTGCGGAAGCGCATGTAACGCATAACCTACTTGGCGCGGCCCGCAACCAACGAGCTTTGCTATCGTGCCATAGTTGGTCACTGTTCCTGAGGGAATGGCATTGATTATCGAATAAATTTGCGGATACAGATCAGAGTCGGTCATCGTTACGTGAAATTTATTTGGATATCGCTATAGCTGTTCGGTTACAAAGCTAAAACGCTTAAGTCGAACACCATTTCGTTCGATAGTTTCGTCAAACATCACTAAAGGCCTGATCCATATGCCGCGCTCCCCATAAAGCGCCTTATAAACCACAAATTCTTCCATGGTTTCACTATGCCGGGCAATCTCAAGTACCTGATAGCGATTACCTTTGAAATGTTGATAGATGCCTTTTTTTAATGTCAATGCTACTACCTCGAATACGTTAAGAAGCCTGTTTATGCATGATGTTCCAGTTCGTCCCAGCGCTGATATGCCTGCTCCAGGCGACGTTGCGTATCTGATAATGCGGCAAGGGTATTATCGATGGTTTGACGCTCGCCCTGGTAGAAGTCCGGCAGGGAAATTTTTTGCTCCAGTGCAACCTGCTCGCTTTCCAGCTTTTCGATAAGTGCTGGGAGGTTGTCCAGTTCCCGTTGATCTTTGTAGGAAAGCTTTTTCTTTGTCGGGAGAGGAGCTGTTTGCTTTTCCGGTGTAGATATCTCTTCCGGTTTTTGCTCAGTGGTTTGGGTTAGTGGTCTCGTTGCACTCTCACTTTTTAGTTTGCCACCTTTTTGTGCCCAATGGCTATAATCTCCAACATAGTCGTTGATGAGACCATCGCCCTCCAGCACCATGATACTGGTGACTACCTTATCCATAAATTCACGGTCGTGACTGACAAGTAAAACTGTACCCTTAAAATCGAGCAATATTTCTTCGAGTAATTCCAGCGTTTCAATATCCAGATCGTTGGTAGGCTCATCCAATACCAAGAGATTGGCGGGCTTGCTAAAAAGCTTGGCTAAGATGGCCCGATTCTGCTCACCTCCTGATAAGGCCTTGACCGGCATGCGAACCCTATCAGGCGTGAACAGAAAATCGCCAAGATAGCTGATAGCATGTCGTCTTTTGCCATCAATCTCGATGAAATCCCGACCTTCGCAAATATTATCGATCAGATTTTTTTCGGGGAGCAGGTGGGCACGCAGTTGGTCAAAATAAGCGACTTCCAGTTTAGAGCCGAGAGTTACCGTACCTTGATCCGGCGTTAGTTCTCCGAGAATAATTTTGATCAGGGTCGATTTCCCTGCACCATTGGCACCGACGATGCCAATTCGGTCGCCTCTTACGATTAATCCTGTATAGTTTTTAATGATCGGTTTGCCCGCAAAACTATGGGACAGATGGTTGAGTTCTGCCACCACTTTGCCGGAGCGTTCCGCCTCTTCCATATTAAAGTTGGCTTTACCCATTTGGGATCGTCGTTGGCTGTGCTCAGAACGCATGGCTTTGAGAGCTCTGACGCGACCCTCGTTACGGGTGCGCCGTGCTTTGATACCCTGACGTATCCACTGTTCTTCCTGCGCCAATTTTTTATCGAAAAGCGCATTTGCCCTTTCTTCGGCGGCTAACTCCTGTTCGCGGTAGCGAAGGAAGCTATGGTAATCTCCTTCCCAAGGGTAAAGTTTGCCGCGATCAAGTTCGATAATCTGGTTAGCGATCTGCTGTAAAAAAGCGCGATCGTGGGTAATGCAAATAATCGCACCGCGGTACTCCTGTAGTTGTTTTTCCAGCCATTCGATGGCGGGGATATCCAAGTGATTAGTGGGTTCGTCCAACAGTAGGATATCAGGGTCGCTGACCAGGGCGCGGGCCAGCGCCACCCGTCTCCGCCATCCGCCAGATAGTGCTTTCATCGGTACGTCGCCGGATAACTGCAATTGAGTGAGAACCGTATCTACCCGTTGTTGCAAACGCCAACCATCTTTTGCTTCCAGTTGTTGTTGCACTTGCTCAAGCTCGCGCATATTGGTGTGCTCTAGATCCTGGACCGCATGGTGATAACGGCTTAACAACTCCCCTACTTCAGCCAGGCCGCTGGCGACAACATCATAAACCTCCTGATTATCGGCGGCGGGTAAAGACTGGTCCAGCCAAGCAATTTTAACGCCCGGACGTAACCAGCGTTCGCCACTGTCGGGGAGCGTTACGCCGGCAATGACTTTCAAAAGGGTCGTTTTGCCTTCGCCGTTACGACCCAGCAGGCCTATTTTGTTCCCCTTCTGCAGAGTGAAATTGACTTGATCCAGAAGAACTTGAGTGCCGTAATTAAGGGATAAATTATCTAAACGTAACAGAGGCATGGATACAACTTATTCGTGAGGGTGAATAAAAATCAAAGAATTAAGCGACGTTGCTTTTAAGTGTGTTGAGCAGCTCATTGAGGCGCAAGTGGCCATCTCTAAATATCGGCCAGCCATCGCCAGTGAGTACAGCCTTTATGTCGGGGAGGCCCGCCAATCGTTGCACTGAGGCTATGGCGAGGTTTTTGTCGCTGAGTTTCGGGTCTGGAAGAATGCAGAGTCGACCGCCTTCATGGGCACGCACCAGATCACCGGTAACCAGTGTGTCGTTATCGAGCAGCAGGGCAAGTTCGCCGGGTGTTTTTGAGCCCTGTAACTCCAGCATCAGAAGTCCGGGAACTAGCTCATCGCCTTCGCCGAGCCAGCGGTCACAGAGGATAGGGAAGGTTGCTGATTCTGCTTGTGGGCCAGCCAGTTGGGCGCCGGTGAGTCTGGCAATATTAGCTGCATCACGTACGTGATCAGAATTGGTTATGATGATCCAGGTTGCTCCGCCAAGTTGCATCAGATGGTTCAGGTCATGGCTGGACATGGGAACAGGGTCAATCAGAATGTTGCCGTTAGGACGAACCCATAGCAGTCCGTGAAAATCGATGTTGCGATCTTCATTAAATTCGGACCAACCATAGAGGTCTTGTCGGTGTAGTCGTTTCATTGCAAATAATCCAGGGGTCGAAATCCAAGAGACAATACTAATGCCAAGAAGCGTTTATGTAACTCAAATTTTTTGGAATGCACTAAGTTGGCGCATAGAGCCAGTAGAGAGGTGATTTTTAGAACGATTCTTCGTTATACTCTTTTACTGTCTCTGTATCGCCATTCTTGTCAAAGGCAATAACCTTAAAAGGCTCTTTATCTTCGCCCATTTCCATGCCGGGAGAGCCTATCGGCATATGCGGAACGGCTAAGCCCAAGTGCGGCGATTTTTGTTCGACCAGTTGCCGGATATCCATAGCGGGCACATGACCTTCGATCACATAGCCATTCACAACGGCTGTATGGCATGACTGCAAATGCTGAGGTACTCCCAATTCTCTCTTGATAGAGGACATATTGGCAAGATCGATAGTCTTCACCTGAAACTGATACTGTTTCAGGTGTTTGACCCAATCGCTACAACAGCCACAAGTTGGGTTCTTGTAAACGGTGATGGCGAGAGGATTCAGTATTGAATCATCGGTTTTATTCCAGACGCTTTCCTCCGCATAAACCGGAACAAACAAGAAGGAGTAACCGGCCATTCCCAGAAAAAAGATTCGGCCAATAATTTTGTGTATTTCCCGCATAACAGTCCTGGTAGTCTCAGCCGATATTAATCAGAATGATGAGAAGAAACGATAGAGGTTAACTTGTTGACGATACGCATCACCTCATCCTTATTTTCAATTTTGCCTGCCAACAATTCCTCAAAATCTTCTGACAATTCTTCACCCGTGATCTCTCTAATGTATTCAAAACTCAGATAACGTGTAAACCAGTTCGAGAACATCCGTGTGTTTGACTCTTGGGTATAGATAATTTTGCAATTAGTGTGCCTTGAATCCTGCGATATTCTCTTATAGAGCGCTTTTATTACCAGCTCGTTACCTTCCAGAAACTGAAAGAAAGTACCATCATGGTGAACCAACATGCCGGTAACATCAATTTTGCGATTTCGCATGCCGGCATCGTTGCTGAGCTCTGTCAACTCATCGAGTAAAAACGCTTGGTTAGCTTTGCTGGTATAAGCTAATTGAAACATAAGTGAATCTCCCAGTCAGTATCATGGGTATTGGCCATTGATATCCATTTACCGTTCCTGTTCTTAATGGGCAATCATCTCAGTGCATTGAATATCATCAGGTAAACCGATTTTCTTATGAATACCCGCTACCAATGATGAACCGCTACATTAGTATGTCTCTTTAGTGAATCCGGAGCAAGACCTCTGTAGACCATCCGTTCGAGCAAAAAACCATGCTAAAGAGGTTTGTCGAGAGTGGCTTTCATCATTTCGGCCGTTTCAAGTAGAACCCGTCGGCCATCCCCTATATAAGCGGAACCATGCATAGGAAGTAATACTTTGGGTTCGAGCGCTGCCAGCCGTTCTAATGTATTTTGTGTGTGTCGGGTATAGGGCAAATAGTGTGCAAATGGCCCTTTGTCGTAACCATCTAAGGTTTGTTTGAAACGCTCAACAATGACGGTATCCTCAATGATGGGTTCGACATTGCCCATTTGATGCAGTAAATCCGAGCAGAAGAGTACTTTCTGAGTTTCTTCAATCAGTAACCCTGCGTCCCAGGCATGTGGCACTTGCGGCGTCGCGCAAAATTGGAATTGATAATTTCCAGTATTAAAGCGTTCGCCATCTTCTCTTGAGACAGCCGGACGAATTGCGAAATCATTCACGCTAACGAGGCTGCCAATGAGGCTGCAGGTGGCTTGAGCAGAAGGTGCTTCCGCCAACCATTGATTGAGTGAACCGCACTCATCCGCTTCGAAATGGCTAAAGCTGATCCAGCGAATTTTACTCGGGTTGATGACGAGGCCCACCGCTGAATGCACCGCGGAAAAAAGTGCGTTCATCCCGGTATGAAATAACAAAGGTTCATCATCTACGACCAGGAACTGATTGAACTGCATGTTGACTTCAGGGATGAAGGTTGAGATACGGTAGAAGTCCTTAACGATCTCGGTAACCTTGGTATTTGTGCTCATCGAAAGAGAACTCCTTAAGTTGAGAATACTTTGGGTTTGGAGGCCGTTAGATTTAAGCGAATCTTCTGTGAAAAGCATAGACTCCTGCCATTCTCGCCAAATAACGGAC
>JAIPFG010000093.1 GCA_021736745.1 Pseudomonadales bacterium | reverse complement strand
CTCACTGCTGCTATCGGCACTGGGCCGTCTGAATCCTCTAACCTTTTTTACCAACATTCGACCGGCAATGCTGTTCGCTTTTAGCACCTCATCCAGCAGCGCCACGTTACCGGTTACCCTTAATGTCGCCGAACACCGACTCGGCATTGATAATTCTGTCGCATCTTTTACCCTGCCGCTTGGCGCTACTATCAATATGGACGGCACTGCTATCATGCAGGGTGTCGCCACCGTATTTATCGCGCAGGCATTTAACGTAGACATTGGACTAAGCGGTTACCTGATGGTCATCGCAACCGCCACCCTCGCCTCGATCGGCACCGCAGGGGTTCCCGGTGTCGGACTGATTACCTTGGCAATGGTATTACAACAAGTCGGCTTACCGGTAGAGGGTATTGCCATCATTATTGGCGTTGATCGTTTACTCGATATGATGCGAACTGTCGTCAATATCAGTGGGGACTCCATGGTGTCACTCGTGATTGCCAATAGTGAAAAGATGCTCAATCGTGACTTGTTTGACGATCTTTCCGACCTTGATGAATATCGTGAAGATGAGCCCGCCTAACTCATGACCATACTCTGCCATATTGATGATATTCCAGAACTGGAAGCCAGGGGCTTCGTAGTAAACGGGGAAAAGCTTCTGGTCGTAAAAAGACGCGGTCAAGTACGTGTCTATCGTAATAGTTGCCCGCACACTGGCATCAATCTGGACTGGCAGCCGGACGACTTTATGAGCTTCGACAATATCTACCTTCAATGTTCCACCCATGGAGCACAGTTTCAGATCGAGGATGGTTTTTGCGTTTCAGGTCCGTGTCAGGGGCAAAAACTTGTGGCTGTTGAGTTTGAGGTGACAGAGGGAGAGGTGGTTTTGATTTCTCTTGAGTAGGATCTGCGCTTACCAGAGTAAGCGCGGTTTAGTCATCTCCAGTCTCACTATCGCACTACACTGCTAACGGTACAAATTTTGAAGCGAGATTCTTACATATCTGCTCAATATGTCTGTGGTCTGTACCGCAGCATCCCCCTAAAACAGATAAATGTGGAGAGAGCGATTTTAGTCCAACCAGTTCTGCGCCAAACTCCGCGGGATTCCCGTCATCCAGTATTTCAGACTCATCCAATTCAGCGTGACTAAGACAGGAAGCATTACCTCGTAACCCCTTGACGCGAGCATGCCAATCCTCTTGATTCTGGAACAAGTGCTTAAAATGCCTTGGGTGAGCGCAATTAATCATATAATAGACGGGGCCCTGATCCGTTTCCCGATCAACCAAATTGATAGCCTGCTCCAATGATTCACCCGTTGGAAGATTTCCGTCCGTTTCCAGGGTAAATGAAATACACACAGGCAAATTATGCTCCAATGCGGAAAGCGTAATACCAATGGCTTCCTCGACATAATTAAGTGTCAGGGCAGAAACCATATCCACTTCAGACATAGCAAACGTGGCAATTTGTTCGTTATGATAGCGTTGAGCCTCTCTGGCTGACATTAATTCTGTTGGTTTATAACCATCACCTCTCGGCCCTAAATTACCACTAATAACAATCATGGTTTTTTCATTCTGATACTCGGCACGAATCTGCTCTAACAGCTCCACCGATTGGAAATTCAGTTTTTTTAAAGTGTCAGGCGAGTCTCCAAGTTTGGCCCCCCAATCGGAGCTGGCCCGCCATGTAGGTGTCTCTAATACCAGACCCAGCTGGTAGTGTTGAGCCAACTCGGCATAGGTTTTGTAATAAGAAACGAGCTTTTTGTATCCTTTTGGTTGACGTAGCAAATCATAAGCAGCAAATTCCGGTAATTCGAGTTGTTGCTGAAATACCAGGACCGTTTCCAAACCTCCATCGGTAATAAAAACTTTCCCTTCAAGCTGTGGTAGTTTTTGTCTAAAAATTGCCATATTGCCCCCCTTCTTGCCAGCAAAAAATATTTCCTGAAAGAGATTTTCACCCTATCTAGATTAATTATTGTGCTTAAAATTTCTAGTGAACTAACGGTACTTTTTTTCGATTTTCTAATAAAATACTGAAAATACAATGAGCTATAGATAAGACGCATAGGCAGACTATCTTTCATTGATCTCAATACCGTCAAAAACTTTACTCTAGGTACAGTGCAGATGACGACCAAAGGTGAAGCGACCAAAGACAGGTTACTTGATATCGCGGAGCAGCATATTCTTGAGAATGGATTTGCCGCCACCTCAATTGACGAACTCATCAAAGAAGCCGGAATAACTAAAAGTGGATTTTTTTATCACTTTGAGGGGAAAAACGATCTAGCCTACGCTCTGATGATTAGGTATCGACGGCAGGACGCGTTGCTATTCAGTAGCCTTTTCAAACGCGCAATTGAGCTCACTGACGATCCATTACAGCAAATGCTGGTATTTGTAAAACTATTGGCCGAGATGATGGAGAACCTTGAGGGATTACACCCGGGATGCCTGGTTGCATCATTCACATATGAAAGCCATCAGGTTAACGAACAAGTACGACAAATAACCGCAGATAGCGTGCTGGACTGGCGAAAATTATTCAGAGGGCAGATTGATAAAATCAATGCACGATATCCAACCAATAAGGTTAACTGCAGCGATGATTTGGCCGATATGCTATCAACAATTATCGAAGGGGGTATTATTGTTTCCAGAGCCCTGAATGACCCCTCCATATTAGTCAAACAACTACTTGAATACCGCACTTATCTTCAGCTGCTATACACTTAATTCCTTAATGAAACAGATTCCGGTAGAAAAGCCAACCGAGGATAATGCTGTCTTATTATTGACAGTGTCGGCGATTTATTATGCCATAGGTTCGAAGTCATCTCTTCCCGTAATAAACCCTAACTTCCCCGCAAGCAATAACTCGTTGAGGAAAATATTGACACCATAGGCATACACTTCCACGCCTGACTTCACCGCCACCCTTAGGGTTTCCCCATACAAAGGGTCGATGTTATCAGCTGGCGCGACCCGATGGATACCTGTATGCTGGACACAGTAAAACAGAACCGCCCTCGCCCCCTCCTTTTTTATGTTTATCAATTCACGCAGATGCTTTGTCCCCCGTGCGCTAACCGCATCGGGAAATATTCCCAAACCTTTACCCACCGCTAATGTGACACTTTTAATTTCCACAAAACACCGTTCACCGGGGTTTTCTAACAACAAATCAATACGGCTTTTTTCCTGCCCATAGCTGACCTCTGTTTTTATTTCATCATACCCTACCAATTCAGGGATCCTATTCTCCTTAACTGCCTCTTTAACCAGTTTATTTGCCAACGCAGAATGGATACAGGCGAGCTGCCCCGGTACCGTCTCAACTAAATACCAGCTATAGCGGTATTTTCGTTTAGGGTCATTTGAATCAGAAAGCCAAACCCGGCTACCCGGCTCGGCGCAATTTTTCATACTGCCGGTATTCGGGCAATGAACTGTCAGCTGACTGCCGTCGGGAAACTCAACATCCGCAAGAAATCGTTTATAACGTTTAATTAATTTCGCTTCGATCAAAGGCGACTCAAATTGCAAATGACTACTCCCTAATTAATGGCAAGTCAGCTGACAGCCGTTTGGGCTTACTTTACAATGCCAGTTTTATAAGCAACGACATTCGCTGAAAAGGTCTTCTATGTCAGACAATCAAGAACCACTCGGTTTGATTATCGAACCTGAAACCCTTCAGGCTCATCTCAATGACAACCATCTGTTGGTCGTCGATCTTGGCAAAGAAGCCGATTATCTGCAAGCCCACATACCCGGCGCGGTATTTTTACCGTTTCAGGCATTACTTGCCGGCACACCGCCAACGCCAGGCAAGCTACCTGACATCGAGCAGCTTAACAAAACCTTTGGTTACCTTGGATTAACGCCAGAGACCCATGTAATTGCGTACGACGATGAAGGCGGCGGCTGGGCTGGACGCTTAATTTGGACTTTGGATGTGATTGGCCATCAACGCTATTCCTATCTCAACGGTGGCATTCATGCCTGGAAAGCTTCAGGGTTAGCGACTGAAGTTGGTCATAATCAACCGCATTCATGTCGTGCTAAAGTAAACATAGACCCCTCTCCAATGGCTGATATGAAGTATATTCAGGAAAGGTTAGGGGCAAAGGACTTTATTGTTTGGGACGCACGCGGCCCGCTGGAATACAGCGGCGAAAAATCCGGTTCTGCACGTGCTGGCCATATTCCTGGGGCGGCAAACTATGAATGGACCGAGGCGATGGATAAAAGCCGTGCCTTACGTATCCGCGACCTTGACACCCTCCGCGTGGAACTCATGCGTTTGGGTATTACCACTGACAAGGAGATCATAACACACTGCCAAACTCATCACCGCTCAGGCTTTACCTATCTATTGGGAAAAGCATTGGGCTTCCCAAGAATCAAGGCTTACCCTGGCTCCTGGGCCGAATGGGGAAACGACCCCAATACGCCCATTGAAAAATAGTTTTCATTTAGGTTAACCCATCACCTCATTAGGAAATCACCTTGTCCGTTATCAAAGAATTTCTCTTTACACTCGCCCAATTCTTGCTGCCACATCACCTGTTGTCGCGCCTGATCGGTTATCTCGCAGAATGCCGTTGGCATTGGTTAAAAAACACTCTGATCAAGCAGTTCATCGACGCCTACAAAGTCAATATGTCGGAAGCGGCGAAGCCGGACCCGAAAAGCTACGCTTGTTTTAATGACTTTTTTTCCCGCGCGTTAAAACCAGATGCCCGCACCTTTCCAGAACAGGGAAATGAAATTGCCTGCCCGGCCGATGGCACCATTAGCCAGTTAGGCGATATCGAACAGGGTAGAATATTCCAAGCCAAAGGCCATAATTTTTCCGCCCGAGAATTACTTGGCGGTACTCAGGAATTGGCTGATCAATTTGATGGCGGCAAATTCGCCACTATTTACCTCTCCCCGAAAGATTACCATCGCGTCCATATGCCTTTGGCCGGCGAACTGAAGCAGATGATTTATGTGCCGGGACGATTATTCTCCGTCAGTCCACTGACGACTAGCCAGATTCCCCGCCTGTTTGCACGGAATGAACGGATGGTGGCATTGTTCGATACCGAACAGGGCCCAATGGCGATAATTATGGTCGGTGCAATGATTGTCGCCAGTATTGAAACCGTTTGGGCTGGGCTAGTTACACCACCGAAAAGGCAACTGCAAGCGTTTCAATATGGCCAGCCCATCAAGCTAAAGCAGGGTGAAGAAATGGGCCAGTTTAAACTTGGCTCTACCGTGATCCTGCTATTCGGTAAAGACGTGATGTCCTGGAAGCAGGAAATGTATGCCGATCGGTCTGTTGTATTGGGAGAAACGCTGGGCGAGCTCAATAATTAGGGAGTCTGTGAATAATTCCTTAGGTATATGGGGCAATTAAAGCTGTCGCGGCTTTCTTAGCGGTCAACGCACTTTTGCTATCACCCCTTACCTGCGCCGCCACGATTGCGCCGTCAATTAACATCAGCAATTGGTCGGCTAACATCTCACGTTGAGAATTTTTTAAACCCGTCAGCAGCGTTTTAACCTTGTCACGCAGCGACTCCTTATGCACCGCAGCGAAGCGATGAATAGGGTCATCCTTGGCACCATATTCAGCGCTCGCATTGATAAAATTACAACCAAAAAACTGCTCGCTGTTTATCCAATCATTAAGCGCATCAAATATCACTAAGACCACCCGATGCGCTGACGCGCCCTCACCGTTATTATTCAGATAATTTTGAATATAAGAATCCACAACGGCATCAAATTCATCATGCCGACGCCTTAACACTTCAAGAATCAGTTCGTCTTTGGTTCGAAAATATTTATACAGCGTTGCTTTGGAAACGCCCGATGCCGCCAGAATCATATCAATTCCGGTTGCGTGATATCCCTGTTCGTTGAATAACCGGTAAGCGGTTTCCAGCAGAAACTCTTTACGAGGTTGTTTACTCATTATCAATCTGCCTTACCCAAGATGAAGAAATTATACCTAGATTCAATTGACATGAACAGATCTGTTCACTTATTATTGACTCGCCAGTGGACAGATCTGTTCACTTTAATTAACAAACGATTACTTGGATTGACAGGAGAACACTATGAACGCCCCCACTACTATTACCAAAGGTGCCCACCATATCGGGTTGACCGTACCTGACCTGAAGGAAACCCGTCACTTTTTTATCGACACCCTCGGCTACCAGCAGCTCGGCGAGGTGCCGGATTATCCGGCGGTATTTGTCTCGGACGGCCACACCATGATTACCCTGTGGCAGGCCAAAGACCCTTCAACCGCAGCACCCTTCGACCGTCACAACCAGATCGGCCTGCACCATTTGGCGCTGGCGGTGGCCGACCGGGAAAACCTGGAGCAACTGCATCGACGGCTTGTCGAACATCCCGGCGTCGTTATCGAGTTTGCTCCCGAATCCCTGGGCGGCGGACCGGCGCAGCATATGATGTGCGCCATCCCCGGCGGCATTCGCGTCGAATTTATCGCCGCAGGCTAAGGCCCGAGAGCGATGGGGAAATTTTCACCAAAGGCAGACGATGCGGCTTTTCATCCCGGTGAGCAGGCGCTACAGGAACGCTTGGGAATACGGGACAGAATGGCTGAACTTGGCGCCAGGGTAATTCGCGATCATATGCCGGAACAGCATCGGGAACTGTTTACAAAACTACCTATGCTGGTGATCGGTGCAACCGATCCATCGGGCCGTCCCTGGGCGACCCTGCTGACCGGATCGCCCGGCTTTATCCGATCACCCGACCCCTACCACCTGGAGGTGACTGCCAGCCCTCTGCCCTCAGACCCAGTTATCCGCCATCTGGGAATCGGCGCGGATATCGGTGTACTTGGGTTGGAACCGGAAACCCGCCGCCGCAACCGCATGAACGCCGTGGTTATCGACGCCGAGGCCGGCCGCTTGACAATGAAAGTAAAACAGAGCTTCGGTAACTGCCCGCAATACATACAGAAGCGGCGGCACCGCCACCTTGGAAAAATGGGCGGCCAGGTAGCGGTGAGATCCCTGCAGCAGTTTGATGCCGCTTCAATCGGGTTGCTGCAATCCACCGACAGTTTTTTTATCTGCAGCCTGTTCGACGACGGCGGTGATCAACCCAATCGCGGCGTGGATGTGTCACATCGCGGCGGACTGCCGGGGTTTATCCGGGTTGACGATGACCGCACCCTGACCTTTCCCGATTATGCCGGCAATCGGTTTTTCAGCACTCTGGGCAATATCCTGCTGAATCCGCTGACCGGCCTGCTGGTGATCGATTACACCGGCGGCAGCCTGCTTTACCTCACCGGTTCGACCGAGATTCTCTGGGACACGCCCGAGCGTGAACGCTTCAGCGGTGCCGAACGCCTGTTGCGGTTTCGCCTGGAGGAGGCGCTGTTGGTCAGTCATGCGCTGCCACTACGCTGGGAGTTTATCGAATATTCACCACAGCTTGTTAACTCAGTTCGTAATAACCAAACCTAAACGAAAACTTTAGGAGAACAATATGGAAACCAAACCACCGCTCCCGCCCTTTACACTGGAAACTGCCCGCACCAAGGTTCAGGTCGCGGAGGATGCCTGGAACACCAGAGATCCGGAAAAAGTGGCCCTGGCCTATACTCCCGATTCCGAGTGGCGCAACCGCGCGGAATTTGTGACCGGACGGGAACAGATCAAGTCATTTCTGCGCGGCAAATGGGATAAGGAGCTGGATTACCGTCTCAAAAAGGAGCTTTGGGCCTTTACCGAAAACCGTATCGCGGTGACCTTCCGCTATGAATGGCACGACGACAGCGGCCAGTGGTATCGTTCCTACGGCAACGAACTTTGGGAGTTCGCAGATAACGGCCTGATGCAACGCCGCATAGCCAGCATTAACGATAAGCCTATTGTTGAATCTGAACGGGAGTTTGTGTGATCGGCTGACAGACTAGAGCCTGCGGATTCAGTCGCTATTATCGCTGTTTACATTCCCCGACAATGGTAGAATCGCTAATACGGGCCGGTACTTTGAGGTCGCTTAGCCGATCAAATCCGGCCCTCTACCTGTTGTTGCCGGGGAATACTAGATGTCTGTTAATATTCGCAATGTCGACCTTAATCTGCTTAAGGTTTTTGACGCCATTATGAGAGAAAAACATATCAGCCGCGCCGCTGAGCGCTTGTGTGTTTCCCAGCCCACCGTGAGTAACGCGCTCAACAGGTTAAGAGTTCTTTACGAGGATGACCTTTTTATTCGCACCGCCAAGGGTGTCACGCCAACCAGTAAAGCCGTTGAAATATCCACCTTTATCCGTGACGCCATACAACGCATCGAATCAACGCTGGATACCGGATCCGAGTTCCGGCCCGAAACTTCACATCGCAAATTTACCGTTGCATTAACCGATTACGGAGAACTCTATTTTCTGCCTCACCTTATGGAAGAGCTGGGTAAATTAGCTCCCGATGTTGAAATTGTCTGCCTGCCCACGCCCGGCGCAATGCTCAACCTGGAGATGAAATCCGGCTCTGTGGACCTGGTTTGGGATTGGAAGAAGATTGACGATATCGATTTCGTATCCGATAAAATTTTTGAGGACAAGAGCTTTTGTGTCGCCCGCAAAGATCATCCTGATATCGGCGATAGCCTTTCGCTGGAACAGTTCCTGCAATCGGAACATGTGATCCTGCGTCCAACCCGGACGCATATTCCCCTGATCGAAAGGTATCTTGAAAATATGGGACTGGAGCGCAAAGTCGTCACCGAAGTATCACATGTGTTGGTGATACCGGCCATTGTTGCGAGTACTAATTTGCTCGCGGCAATGCCCGAACGTCTGGCACGCCACTTTGCCAAGCAGTTAAATCTGAAAATATTCCCCAATCCGATTTTTGAAAAACCGGTATCGGTCTATCAGATGTGGCACAAACATTTTGAAAATGATGAAGGCCATCGCTGGTTCCGCAATCTGCTTGCCGATTTGGTTAAA
The DNA here is from genome assembly GCA_021736745.1 of Pseudomonadales bacterium. Taxonomy (GTDB): domain Bacteria; phylum Pseudomonadota; class Gammaproteobacteria; order Pseudomonadales; family IMCC2047; genus JAJFKB01. Next base: position 887 of record JAIPFG010000093.1, on the reverse strand, counting down.
ACCTTTTAGAGCCGCGGAAATATTCCAACCTGGTGCCGTTAAAACCATTGCTAATCGGTGAGCCAATTAATCGACAATCCGAAAACAGGGAAGCAAGCGCCCGTTACGGTCAGGAATAAACCGCAAACTGACTTTCCGCCCCGCAGTCAACGCCGACAGATCGGAATCAACAATCGCTGTCACCATTCTCACCCCTTCGTTTAACTCAACCAATCCAATACCGTAGGGTATCCGATCGGCCAACTCCGGACGGAAAGCATGATGAAAAACAACGCCGGATATCAGGGTCCCACGTCCCTCGACCGACTGCCAAATAAATTTTTCCGAAAGGCAATGCGCGCACAGCGCAGCAGGTGGGTAACGCAGCTCCCCGCAGTTTTCACACTGCTGTAAACAAAGCTCCTGCCGGGCGCAATAAGCCCAAAACTCCTCCTGATAGCTATCGGACATAGTTCAACCCGTCTTTTTTCTCAATGCGCCACTGGGACATATCAGGTTACGCCGGCAAACCTATACCAAGGTCAGCAACGCACCGGCGTGGGACGCAAAGAGTATCCCGCCCCCTCCGGTCACCAACGCCACATCAGCACTCTTAACCTGACGTACCCCGCAATCTCCCCGTAACTGCTTAACCGCCTCGGTAACGTGCAGGACACCGCCGGCATGCCCCTGGGACAACAACCCACCGTGTGTATTCACCGGCAGTTCTCCCCCAAGCCGGATACGCCCACCCTCAACAAAAGGTCCACCCTGCCCCTTTGCGCAAAAACCGTAATCCTCCAGTTGCACTAATGAGCTATAGGTAAAGGAGTCGTAAAGCTCTGCCACCTTGATATCCTGGGGAGACAAGCCGGTTATTTGCCAGAGTCGGTGCGCCACCTCACTGG
>JAIPFG010000092.1 GCA_021736745.1 Pseudomonadales bacterium | reverse complement strand
GGAGAGGGTATTTTTGCTGACCTCCTACAACAGAGGTTTCGTATTATCTGTCGTCGATTAGGGCTGAACAATGTCCCTTTATCTAAACTAAATTGCGCATTATTCAAATCGACACCCCAAGCCGGAGAACAGATCCCTTTGTTTTAGCCTTGAGTCGTTGTAATCTATCTCAGATAAATACCCAACTGAGAACATTCCGGCATTGTTTACTTCACTAACGTTATCAAGGCAAATGCTCCTCACAACCTTGATCCTTCATGGATAGAAGAAAAAAAGAAAAGCCCTTCAGAATACAGGTATAATAGCTACCGTTGATTTTATGAATAACCCGTAAATGATTGAAAGCAAATACAAAAATATTGATCGCCGCCTTTCCGTTGCACCCATGATGGAATACACGGACAAACACTGCCGTTACCTGTTACGCCTGATTAGCCGCCGCATTCTGCTCTATACCGAAATGGTAACCAGCGGCGCAGTCATGAACGGTGACCGGAAGTTTCTGCTGGATTTTGATCCCTTTGAGCATCCGCTGGCATTACAGCTGGGCGGTAGCAACCCGAAGGAATTATCAACCGCCGCTAAAATAGCCGAGCATTGGGGCTATGATGAAGTCAATCTCAATGTTGGATGTCCCAGCAATAAAGTACAGAATGGCGCCATCGGGGCCTGTTTGATGGCACATCCGCAAATTGTGGCCGACTGCTTAGCCGCAATACAAAATTGCGTTACCATTCCCGTCACAGTCAAATGTCGAATCGGTATTGATGACCAGGATAGTGACGAAGCACTGAAGGAATTTGTGAAAACTATCGCCGATGCGGGTTGCCGCACTTTCATCGTACATGCCCGTAAGGCAATTCTGAAAGGGTTAAGCCCCAAACAGAACAGAGACATCCCCCCGTTAAATTATGACCGAGTATATCGTCTGAAACAGGAATTTCCGGGGCTGGAGATTATTATTAATGGCGGCATCACCAGCCTGGAACAGAGTCTGTTGCATTTGCAGCAGGTGGATGGTGTGATGATCGGCCGCGAGGCCTACCACAACCCCTACGTCTTAGCAGAGGCAGACCAGAAAATTTTCGGGCATCTATCCCCCTCCTTGACACGTCATCAGATCCTGGAACAGTTTATTGCCTACAGCCAGGATGAGGTTGCCAAAGGAACAGCCTTAAAACATATGGCTAAACATACCTTTGGATTATTTCACGGACAGCCCGGCGCACGCCAGTATCGACGTTTCCTGAGTGAACATATTCACAAAGACACGGCTGAAACGAGAATTTTACAACAAGCTTTAAGCTTCGTGTCCGCCAGTTAAAGGGTTCACCCTTTTTGGCTAAAGCGGCTATAATTTAAAGGAACGCCGATTTACGTAAGTTAAGTCAGCGACTCCTTAAAAACTTTTCCCAAACAAAGACTCTAAAGATGATGAGTAATAAACTGGAACAACTAAAAAGTATGTCCGTGGTCGTAGCAGACACCGGCGAATTTAACGCGATCAAAACTTACCAACCTGAAGATGCAACAACCAACCCTTCTTTGTTATATAAAGTGGCGCAAAACTCGGAATATACGGACTTCATCCTTGAAGCCATCGAATGGGCGAAACAGCAACCGGGTGATGAGACGATACGTTTGCACCATACCCTACAAAAATTTGCGGTCAATATTGGCACTGAAATTTTAAAAGTCATTCCAGGTCGCGTTTCTACTGAGGTAGATGCCAGACTTTCCTTCCATACTGAAGAAACTATTCGTCAGGCACAGCAGTTGATAACCCTTTATCAACAAGCCGGTATCGATAAAGAACGTGTGTTGATTAAAATTGCCTCTACCTGGGAAGGCATTTGCGCTGCAGAGCAGCTTGAAAAACAGGGGATACACTGTAATCTGACCCTGCTTTTTAATTTCACTCAGGCGTTGGCCTGTGCTGAAGCCGGCGCCACCCTTATTTCACCCTTTGTGGGCCGTATCTTAGACTGGCATAAAAACCACACAGGCCGTGATCATTACGCGCCAATGGATGACCCTGGCGTATTGTCGGTAACGCAAATATATCAGTACTATAAACAGTATGGCTATGACACGATTGTGATGGGCGCCAGTTTCCGCAATACGGGTGAAATAGAGCAATTAGCGGGCTGTGATCGACTGACAATCAGCCCACAACTTATGCAGGAACTGCAACAAGATAAAGGAAAACTGGAGCGCAAACTGTGTTCTTCCGGCGGTGGAAGTATTCCGCGTCATGCGCCCGTAACGGAATCATTATTCCGCTGGGAACTTAACCAAGATGCCATGGCGACCGAAAAGCTAGCGGAAGGTATTCGCAATTTTGCCGTTGACCAAAATAAATTAGAAACATTAATTTTAGGAATGGATGAGTACCATGCTAGTCAGCATAAAGCAGTTCTTTAGCACCTATCTAGAGTTCGGGGAGAATGAAGCAACGCTCTCTCAGGAAGAAATGATTCATCTCGCAACGGCGGCACTGCTAATCGAGGTAACAAAGGCGGATTTCGAACTGACCAAACCGGAATCCGACAAGGTTATTGAAACCTTGCGTAACACCTTTAAACTGGATGCTGTCACACTGGATGCGCTGCTTAAACTCGCAGAAGAGGAAGTACAGCAAGCCAGTTCATTATATCAATTTACACGCTTGATTAATGATTACTACGAATACGAACAAAAGCTGCAGTTGATTGAGTCCATGTGGGAAGTCGCCTTTGCCGATGGCGACCTCGATAAATATGAGGAGCATTTAATCCGTAAAGTTGCAGAGCTAATTTACGTTTCTCATAAAGATTTTATCCGCTTGAAGCTATCCGCCAGCTTTGCAAATACAGGAAAACAACCCGTAAAGCCCTAAAAATAATTATGACTACTGGGTTTCCAGCATCTCCACCAGCTCTTGAAATTTTTCTTTATTTTCATCGTTAAGGCCCATCAAAATACGGTGGGCTTCAATCACTTTATCCTTTGCCTGTGATTCGCTGCATTCAAGTATCTCCAACTCATCAAGCGTTGCCGCATCATCAATGCGTTGATCAATGATATTGAAGACGGCATCAAACCCCATGCTGAGCAAAATCCTTGTAATATCGGGGTTAATGGAAATAATGGTGGGCTTCCAATGACAGAATTTTTGTGTCGAAATAGCAATTTTAGCGATAAAGCCTAACGAAGTACTATCGATCCCCTCTGTATCGGAAAGATCAATAAAAACCGCTTTAAGCTCACGATCCGACATCATCCTTTCAACAAAGATATCTAATGCGGCACAGAGTGTTAAACGGACATCGCCGACAAATTTAAGAACGTACACTCCCTGTTTTTTTGCTACTAAAATTTTACCGCTGTTCATGGGTTGAATCGCTATGCAGAGTAAGAATTGAAATGTCATCCGGGAAATGTTTTGTCGCGCGAATCCCCAAAGATTTGACAAGAGTTTCAACCCTATTATCTCCTCTGCCGACAGTTTCTAATAAAAAAGCTTCCTTACTCGCCAAGTCCTTTTGCGGCAGTATCTCAAGTATTCCGTCAGAAAAAAGTGTGATATCAAATTGATCCGGCAATTCCAGATAATGATCTTCATACTCTACCCCTTCAAACAACCCTACCGGAAAACCACGGCCATCAAGAAAATAAGTTTCTTGGGGGGTGGAAAAGATTGCCTGCGGGAAATGGCCACCGTAACTATAATTCAGTGTATTTTTTTCTCTATCGATCACCCCAAGAAAGATGGTGACATGCCTGTCCAATTCCGCTTCCAACACATTTTGATTAATCCAGCCAAGCATCCAAGCGGCTGATTTCACCTCATGTCGGTGATCTCTACTGTAATGCTTACGCGATCTGGTGGAAAGCTGCTTCATCAATACCGTGACAAAGGCAGAAGCGGCACCATGACCGGTTACATCTGACAAGAAAAAAACTATTTTTGAATCACTTACCTGATGGTAATCAACAAAGTCTCCGGCCAGGTAGTTCGCCGGTTGGATGAAGTGTTCAAGACGATAACCAAAGAGATAACTGGGACTCGGAGGCAGCATTTTTTGTTGGATCAAGCGTCCGGCTTGTTGGTCTGCTTGAATTTCCTCCAAGCGAGCCTGTAATTCACGGTTTGCTTGCTCAAGCTGCTCCCGGTACTTAAGGTTTTCACGTCTTAACCGGGCACGATCCAATGCATTATGCACCGATAAAACGGCAACATGTGGACGTAGCGGCTTCATCAGGTATTCGGCAATGCCCAGCTTAAAGGCATCCATCGTTTTATCTTCAATGCCAGGATGAGAAATAACTATCACCGGAAAGGTGGGGAATCGCTTGGTAATACTCTCTAAAAATTTAAGCGTCTCCGTGCCCGCTACATCAAGGTCAGCGATAATTAAATGCACACTGCCTTCTTGGATACGACGTAACGCTTCGTCCACGTCAAAGGTGCAGATAACCTGGAAGTCTGCTTCGGTGAGGCACGAAACCAATAAACTTTCGGCTTCATGATCCTGATCCATGATCAGAATATTTTTTGTCTGACGAGCTAGCGGTATAACCATTGGAACGGTTGAATTGAAGCGTCCATATTACTTAAAAGTCGTGGCATTATACTCGCCAACATACGCCCTTCAAGTAGTGGGTTCAAGATATTTTCGTTGTAAAATTATTTCCGGGAAAACGCCTCAACATGAATATCCACCTCACCCATTCAAGACAGTGTTTTTAATAATGCAAGGATGGGGCTATTCATCTTCTAATTCATCGGCAGTGAAATCATCTTCCAGTTCGCCATCGGCAATAAGAAACTTGCGCCGCTGTAAATACGCATCACGGATAAAGGAGTATTTATCCCCTTGAACATACTCTTCAAGCTGCAGCAAATCGGATCGAGTATCAACTAAATCCACCCCATAAACACTGTTGCGCGTAGGCACATGCTCAATATAACGCTGCGGCAACGCATAGGCGTCCGGCACACGACCTATAGCGTCCCGCAAGGTACTGGGCCCCAGGATCGGTAATACAATATAAGGCCCGGAGCCAATATTCCATCGGCCAAACGTTTGCCCGAAATCCTCTTCATTTTTTTCCAATCCTAGCGGGGTTGCCACATCGAAGATACCCGCCACACCAACCGTTGAGTTAACCAGAAGTCGCCCGACATCGCTGGACGCTTCTTTGAACTTGCCTTGCAGCGCATCGTTGAGAAAGATACCGACATCCTCTAAATTTTCGAACACATTGGTAATATGGTCATCGACATACCTCGGCGTCAGCCAGTCATAGGTTTTGGCTATCGGTTTTAAAAAGTATTTATCGATAAATTCATTGAATGCAAAAACACCTCGGTTGAACCCCTCCCAAGGATCCTCATCACTCGCAAAGGCAGGTGAACAACCAAGAATAACCATGGCGGCTATAAGCTGACGTATCGATTTATTGAACCTCTTCGTTAAAATCATCCTAGTGCTCACTATTCCATATTAATGAAGCTGAAATTCCATGCTGATTCTTGATGACCACTTCCTATGCAAGGGGTGCAGATATTTTACCTAATTAGTTTAGTCGTACCAGCGATTCTTTTCGAACATTTGGTAAAAATAGATGGCACCAAACACTCTTTTCAAAGCGACGCGATGTATTTTTCTATTCTTTTACTTGATACAGGCTCCGTTGTGCCCAGCTGTTGAGCATAAACCGACACCCGGAATTCCTCCAATAACCAGCGTAAATTTTCGACCTCCTTTTCTTTTTCACCTGTTTCTAAGGCCTTTTGTTTGAGCTCCTCATAGCTTTGCCATAGTTGAACAAATTCCGCACACCATTTTTTTTCTTTCTCCAGTTGGTTTTGAATTTTATCAAGACGTATTTCCACCGCCTGTAAATAGCGCGGGTATTGCGTTAACCTCTGCCAGGGCGTACTGACCACAAACCCATCAAACACCAAAGCCTGCAGCTGTTTTTTGATATCCTCATAAACAAATAACCAAGGTGGTGGTGCTTTCTCCCTGATGATTCTTGCCAGCTTCTGATAGTTGGTTAGAATTTTCCCGACCAACTCAGCGGTTTCAATGCCAACTGTAACCAAATGACTTTTATTCTCAGCAACCAAACGCGAGAAAATCTGCGCTGATTCCGGCAACTCTTCGGATGGCAAAAAAACACGCTGGTAAATTGCTCTGATCAGATCATCCATCAACTGTTCATAGCTACCTATCGTTGCATAACAAAGCACCGCTTGCTTAAGCCCAGGCAAGTTCTTTTGGAGATATTTAACCTCTTGACCCGTATTGAGAACCAACAGACGCAAGATCGCCTGACGGCTTAACCTTTCAGCTTTCTGCCGGGTATCGACTAATTGCAGTGCTACGCTATCGCCTTCGTCAACGATTGCCGAAAAAACTTTGAGAGTCATTCCCGCTTGTCGGATTTCCACTTCTTGGTTGATCGGCCCGAAGTCCCAGGCGGTAATCCCTTTACGCTCAAACTCTGGTTGATCCAGCCGTTGCAGGCTTTCTTTCAGCTGACGCTTGAATTGATGGCGTAATTGCTGGAGGTCCCGCCCCTGGCCTATTTCCAAACCGGCTTCATCAATGACACTGATGCGCATTTTATAAAAATCTTCAAGGCGTTCAATACTCCAACTGTCCGCCGGAATAGTAATACCTGAAACGCGTTTCATTGCCTGAGCAAGGGATTGGGTCAGCGGTTCATCAACAGCTGCCATCTCCTGTAATGCCCGGCCCACAAAGTCCGGCACGGGCACAAAGTTTTTCCGCAAGGTTTTTGGCAACCCTTTCACTAAAGCGACACATTTATCTCGTAACATACCCGGCACTAACCATTCCAATCGGTTTGCCGGCAATTGGTTAATCAAGCCCAAAGGGACTGTCAGAGTAACGCCATCCTCAATGCTTCCCGGTTGAAAGCAATAGCTCAACGCCAGCGTCATTTCCTGCCAAACAAAACGATCTGGAAATTGTTCTTCCGTCACTGCTGCCGCGCTATGCTGCATTAAATATTCACGCGTGATCAACAGTGCATTCTGTGCCTTTTTATCCGCCTGTTTAACCCAACCGTCCAGAAGACGTCCCGAATAGATATCCGGTGGCAACCTTTCATGATAAAAATTAAAAATTGTCTGCTCATCCACCAGGATATCCCGTCGCCGTGACTTATCCTCCAGGGTCGCCACCTCTTCCAACAATGCCTGATTCTGACGATAAAAAGGTGCTCGCGTCTGGAGTTGCCCTTCCACTAAACCAGACATGATGAACAACTCTCGGGCCTGATCAGGGTCAATTTGCCCAAAATCGATGCTCCGTCGCGCAACAATAACCAGCCCGTAAAGTGTCACCTGCTCATAGGCGATAACCTGAGCCCGTTTCTTTTCCCAATGGGGCTCGAAGTAAGATTTCTTTACCAGGTGACGCGCCTCAGGCTCAATCCATTCCGGCTCAATTTTCGCCACTACCCGCGCATACAGCTTGCTCGTTTCAACCAACTCTGCCGCCATCACCCACTTGGGTGATGACTTAAATTGACTGGAGCCGGGAAAGAGGTAAAACGTTTGATTGCGAGCCCCTTTATATTCTTTGTTATCCTGTTTTTCTCCAATGTGACTCAACAGACCGGCCAGCAAGGCTTTATGAATAGCGGCATAATCGGCCGCTTGCTGATTTTGTTTGAACCCCATTTCCTTACACACCAGGACCAACTGACGGTGCACATCTCGCCATTCACGGATACGAAGATAGGATAAAAATTGAGTCCGACAGTATTTTTTAAACTGATTCTCTGACAGTGCCTGCCGCTGACTTTCGATGCTGTTCCAGAGATTGACAAAGGCGATAAAGTCGGAACTTTCATCCTGATACGCACGATGCTTTTCATCGGCAGCCTGTTGTTTATCCAGAGGACGTTCACGCGGATCCTGAATGGTCAAAGCAGCAGCAATAATTAACACTTCTTTTAAGCTGCCTCGTTTAGCCGCCGCTAATACCATTCTGCCAATACGTGGGTCGACCGGAAACCGAGCAATTTGTTTACCAACAGAGGTAATACGCTGTTGCTCATTAACTGCACCCAACTCTCGGAGCAGGTCAAAACCATCTCGAATGGCTCTACGATCAGGTGGGTCGATAAAGGGAAATTGATTGATCTCACCCAATCTCAGGTTGAGCATTTGTAAAATTACCGAGGCGAGATTGGTGCGTAAAATTTCTGCGTCAGTAAATTCTGGCCGATTATTAAAGTCTTCTTCGGTATAAAGACGAAGACAGAGGCCATCGGCAACCCTTCCGCAACGTCCCATACGTTGATTGGCACTGGCCTGCGACACCGGCTCAATGGGCAGACGCTGCACCTTGGATCGTACGCTATAACGGCTAATCCGTGCAAAACCCGGATCAATCACATAACCAATACCTGGCACAGTAACAGAGGTCTCAGCGACATTCGTCGCCAAAACGATACGCTGCCCTGAGTGCGCTTGAAATACACGATTTTGCTCTGCATTGCTGAGACGAGCATAGAGCGGCAGAATTTCAGTATGACGGTATTCCTGAGATTTCAGAGCATGGGCGATATCTCGGATTTCCCTCTCCCCAGGTAAAAAAATCAAAATATCATTAGCCGATGCTTTGCGAGGACGACGACGGATCGTCTCAACGGCGTCGATCACCGCAGAGGGAAGATCATCATCACTGATATTTTCCTGCTCATATGGCGGCTGGTAAATGACTTCTACCGGATAGGTTCTACCCGAAACTTCAATCACCGGTGCATCATAAAAATGTTTGGAAAAACGCTCCAGATCAATGGTAGCTGAAGTAATGATCACCTTAAGGTCAGGACGTTTGGGCAGAAGCCGTTTGATATAACCCAATAGGAAATCAATATTTAAACTACGTTCATGGGCCTCGTCAATAATCAAGGTGTCGTATCGATTCAGATATGGGTCATTTTGCGTTTCCGCCAGGAGGATCCCATCGGTCATCAACTTGATATGACTTTGCTCACTGACTTGATCGGTAAAGCGAACCTGATAACCCACTTGCCGTCCGACACTCACGCCTAACTCTTCGGCAATTCGGTTAGCTACCGTGCGCGCAGCTAGGCGACGGGGTTGCGTATGACCTATCATGCCATAAACCCCGCGCCCCAACTCCAGACAAATTTTGGGAAGCTGAGTGGTTTTTCCTGAACCGGTCTCACCTGCAATAACCACTACTTGGTGCTGATTGATCGCCGCCGCAATTTCCTGTCGTTTTTGCGAAATAGGTAGTTGTTCCGGAAAACTAACTGAAGGCAGGGCATTATGGCGCTGCCGAACCTTCTCACAGGATGACTCTATTTGTGCTCTCAGCGTCGTCAATTGTTTGGCCAACTCTGGTTTATCCCTCTCAACGAGAAGACGCGTCAGTTTTTTGTTGAATCGATAGCGATCCAGCAACAGGCTTTGGGCAATCTGCTGTTTTAACTTTTGGTCCAAATTTTCCATTAGAATAACTTTGCAAAAAACATGATGTGAAGCTGCCTAGTTCTGTACCGGAATTAGTGTTCGCAGGCTCTAAAACGTTATCATCACTTTCCACGAAAATAACGCCGAAATTTTTTAAATCACTAACATCGAATTTTAAAATTAAATACACTAGCACCCTAACTCTATACACAGTTTAGGATTCAACGCGATTATGCCCTATCTTGAAAATATTCCCTTTGATGAATTGAATATTGGTGACAAGGCCAGCACCGAACGAACACTGATTGAAAAAGACCTTGTCCTATTTGCCGCCGTGTCAGGAGACGTTAACCCTATTCATCTGGATGCGGATTATGCGGCGAAAACCAGCTTTAAACAACGGATTGCCCATGGTGCCTGGTCAGCGTCCTTAATTTCTGCAACACTGGCAACGATAATGCCAGGGCCTGGTACCGTTTATCT